>NZ_JBHZAN010000051.1:0-54047 GCF_042754285.1 Streptomyces sp. NPDC059224 | reverse complement strand
CCAGGACCCGTACAGGGCCCGCTCCCGCTCCACCAGCAGCGGCAACGGCTCCGAACAGGTCACCAGCTCCCGCAGCGGATACCGGGCCAGGATCTTCTCGACCTCGGGGCTGAGCGCGGCGGCGAGGCGCCAGGGAGCCGGGCTGTCCTCGTCGCGCAGGACCTCCGCGGCGGCCAGGAGAACGTCCCGTTTCCTGTTCTTCGGCACCCCGGCGGCGGCCCGTTCGTAGAGCCGGGCGCCCTCCTCCAGGACCAGACCGGTGTCGATGCCGGCCGGGATCTTGATCCGGGCGTGGTGGCGCCAGGTGGTGACCGGATCACCCCAGGCCTCGACGTGATAGGTCCAACGGCCCGGTTTTCCGCCGACGGTGACGGTGGCTCCCCAGCGGTCGGTGCCGGGAGCCAGTTCCCGCATCGGGGTCCACGGGCCCCGACGGCCCTTGGGATCCTTCAGTACGACATTGGCGGCGACGGCGTCATGGCCCTCGCGGAAGACGGTGGCGGTGACCTCGAACGACTCCCCGGTCACCGCCTTGGCGGGCCGGCGGCCCTGCTGGACCAGGGGACGGACGTCGAGGACGGGTATGCGGCCGACGGCGGTGGCCTCGTCCGCGGGGGGTGCGGGGGGTGCGGCACGGGCTGACGTGCGCTGTGTCGGAGGTGCTGACGACTGGTGCGTGGCGGGCATGACCGCTCCTGTCCGCGGCAACGAGGGTGTGGGCGGATGGATGGTGGCGGGACGGGTCCTGCGGCGGTATCCGGAGGTGTACTTGAGGGTCTACCTGTGCGGGGTATCAGCGCTGTGTCCATGGGGTGTACCGCAGGAGCCTTCCCACACTGTTCGTGTGGGCAATCCGGCACTTTGTTAACTACTCGGCCGTATGTCTACACACAAGACCGGCCCCGTTCCGTACGAACGGGGCCGGTGGCGTGTTCGCATGCGGAAAACGCTTTACGGTTCCGGCACCCGCAGGAGCCGGTTCGGTGATCCTGACCCCACACCGGTCACCTTCCCGCTCGCCGCCCTCGCAATCAGCGCCCTGGCGACCTGGGCCGGTGCGGCCCTCGGACGACCGGCGAGATAGAGCGCGGCGGCGCCCGCCACATGCGGTGACGCCATCGACGTGCCCGAGCAGGTGGCTCTGCCGGTGTCGCTCCGGTACGAGTCCGAGGTGATCGCCACGCCCGGGGCGAACAGGTCCACGGCGGCGCCGAAGTCGGAGAAGCCCGCGCGGGCGTCGGTGCGGTCGGTGGCGCCGACGGTGATGGCCTGCGGCACGTCGGCCGGCGAGTAGCCGCCGACCGGCCGCCCGTTGTTGCCGGCCGCGACCGTGTAGGTCACCCCGGACCTGATCGATTTTCGTACCGCGGCGTCGAGTTGGGCGTTGTGCGCACCGCCCAGACTGAGGTTGGCGACCGCCGGTCTGCGGGCGTGCGCGGTGACCCAGTCGATACCGGCGATGACCTGGGCGGTGGTCCCCGACCCGGCGTCGTCCACGACCCGTACGGAGACGATCTTCGCCTTCTTGGCGACACCGTACCGGGTGCCGGCGATGATGCCGGCGACATGTGTCCCGTGGCCGTTGCCGTCGCCCGCGGATCCGTCCCTGCCGACGAAGTCCCAGCCGTAGCTCGCCCGGCCGCCGAAGTCGCGGCTGCTGATCCGGACGCCGGTGTCGATCACGTAGACGGTGACGCCCGCGCCTCCCGGCCCCGGCCACCTGTACGACCCGTCGAGCGGCAGTCCCGCCTGGTCGACGCGGTCCAGACCCCAGGACGGCGGGTTCGTCCGGGTGCGCTCCAGCCGTACCCGGCTGTCCTGGACGACGGACACGACCCGCGAGTCCGCGGCGAGCCGCCGGGCCTGTTCAGCGCTTGCCCGGACGGCGTATCCGTTCAGCACACTGTCGTAAGTACGGCTTATTTTCGCCCCATAGCGGTTGGCGACGTCCTTCCCGGCCGCCGACGCCCCCTTGATCCCCGCTTCCAGGGTGACCAGATAACTTCCGCCGACCGCGCCCGGCCGGCCGGCGCCGGACACGGTCCCCTCCGGTACGGCGTGCGCGGGCAGGGTGGCCGACGACAGCACGGCGGCCGTGACGACCGCCGTCAAGCCCCCCACCACACGCGAACGCCGGATGATCGTCCATGACATGGCCGCGAGTTCCCCCTCCTCAGCTCAGGGGGGCAGGGTCTCGTGCGGGGCCCGGTCCCACAAGAAGGCGTGGCGCGCGGGTCCGTCCACCGGGGGGACGAAGCCGGGGTCTGGTGCGGAGCTCCGACAACGGCCCCCTCGGCACCGGTACCGTCTGAAGGACGCCGAGCCGCACACCGCCGTACGGCTCTCACCACGAACGCGTGGAGTGGAATGTGAAGGCGATCCGTAGGTTCACCGTCCGTCCCGTTCTCCCCGACCCCCTCCGCCCTCTCAGCGACCTGGCGCGAAATCTGCGCTGGTCCTGGCATACCGAGACACGTGACCTCTTCCAGGCCGTCGACCCCGAGCGCTGGGCCGCCTCGGAGGGCGATCCGGTGCGGCTGCTCGGCAGCGTGCCGCCGGCGCGGCTCGCCGAGCTGGCCGGTGACCGCCGGTTCCTGCGCCGGCTGACGGCGGTCGCGGACGACCTCAACGACTACGTGACCGGCGACCGCTGGTACCAGTCCCGGCCGCAGGCCGCCGAGCTTCCGGCGGCCGTCGCCTACTTCTCGCCCGAGTTCGGCATCACGGCCGCCCTGCCGCAGTACTCCGGCGGCCTCGGCATCCTGGCCGGCGACCACCTGAAGTCGGCCAGCGACCTCGGCGTACCGCTGATCGGCGTCGGTCTCCTGTACCGGCACGGGTACTTCCGGCAGACCCTGTCCCGGGACGGCTGGCAGCAGGAGCACTATCCCGTCCTCGACCCGAACGAACTTCCGGTGGTGCCGCTGAAGGACGCAGACGGCACCCCGGCGCACGTCTCCCTCGCCCTGCCCGGCGGGCGGCTGCTGCGGGCCCGGATCTGGCTGGCCCAGGTGGGCCGGGTGCCGCTGCTGATGCTGGACTCCGACGTGGAGGACAACGACTTCGGCGAACGCGGCGTCACCGACCGGCTCTACGGCGGCGGCAGCGAGCACCGGCTGCTCCAGGAGATGCTGCTGGGCATAGGGGGTGTGCGCGCCGTGCGGACGTACTGCCGACTGACCGGCCACCCCGAGCCCGAGGTCTTCCACACCAACGAGGGACACGCCGGCTTCCTCGGCCTGGAGCGGATCGCCGAGCTGTGCGCGGAGGGGCTGGACTTCGACTCCGCGCTGGAGGCGGTGCGGGCCGGCACCGTCTTCACCACCCACACCCCGGTCCCGGCCGGCATCGACCGCTTCGACCGGGAGCTGGTCGCGCATCATTTCGGCCCCGACGCCGAGCTGCCCGGGATCGGGGTGGAGCACATCCTGCGCCTGGGGATGGAGACCTACCCCGGCGGCGAACCCAACCTCTTCAACATGGCCGTGATGGGCCTGCGGCTCGCCCAGCGCGCCAACGGGGTGTCGCTGCTGCACGGCAACGTCAGCCGGGAGATGTTCTCCGGGCTGTGGCCGGGCTTCGACGCCGCCGAGGTGCCGATCACCTCCGTGACCAACGGAGTGCACGCCCCGAGCTGGGTGGCCCCCGAGGTGGTCCGGCTGGGGGCCCGGCAGCTGGGCGACCGCCGTACCGAGGAGGCGCTGACGGTCGGCGGCACCGAGCGCTGGGACGCGGTCGCGGACGTCACCGACCAGGAGATCTGGGACCTGCGCCGGAACCTGCGGGAGCAACTGGTCCTGGAGGTACGGGAGCGGCTGCGCGCCTCGTGGCGGCAACGGGGCGCCGGGACCGCCGAGCTGGGCTGGATCGAGCACGCCCTCGACCCCGACGTCCTGACCATCGGGTTCGCCCGGCGTGTCCCCTCGTACAAGCGGCTCACGCTCATGCTGCGCGACCGTGACCGGCTGATGGATCTCCTGCTGCACGCCGAGCGGCCGATCCAGGTGGTGGTGGCCGGCAAGGCGCACCCGGCGGACGACGGCGGCAAGCGGCTGGTCCAGGAGCTGGTCCGGTTCGCCGACGACCCGCGCGTCCGGCACCGGATCGTCTTCCTTCCCGACTACGGCATGGCGATGGCGCAGAAGCTGCTGCCCGGCTGCGACATCTGGCTGAACAACCCGCTGCGACCGCTGGAGGCCTGCGGGACCAGCGGGATGAAGTCGGCGCTGAACGGCGGCCTCAACCTCTCGGTCCTGGACGGCTGGTGGGACGAGTGGTTCCAGCCGGACTTCGGCTGGGCGATCCCGACCGCGGACGGTGCCGGCACGGATCCCGAGCGCCGGGACGACATCGAGGCGGCCGCCCTCTACGACCTCCTCGAGCAGCGGGTCACCCCGCGCTTCTACGAGCGCGGCCGGAGCGGGTTCCCGGACCGCTGGATCGAGATGGTCCGCCAGACGCTGACCCTGCTGGGTCCGAAGGTGCTGGCCGGCCGGATGGTCCGTGAGTACGTGGAGCGCCTCTACACCCCCGCGGCGCACGCCCACCGGGCGATGACCGCCGACACGGCCCGTGAACTGTCCGCCTGGAAGGACAGGGTGCGGGGCGCCTGGCACGGGGTGTCGGTCGACCACGTGGCGACCACCACGGCCACGGCCACCGCCGAACTCGGCACCACCCTGGCCCTGCGCGTCCGGGTCGGGCTGGGCGACCTGACGCCCGACGACGTGGAGGTGCAGGCGGTCTCCGGCCGGGTCGACTCCGAGGACCGCATCACGGACGCGACGACGGTGCCGCTGAAGCCGACCGGAGGCCCGGACCTGGAGGGCCACTGGACCTACGAAGGCCCGCTGTCCCTGGACCGTACCGGCCCCTACGGCTACACGGTCCGCATCCTCCCCTCGCACCGGCTGCTGGCCTCCGGCGCGGAACTGGGGCTGGTGACGGCGCCCTCGCAGGGGGCGGTGGAGGGGGCCGGGGTGCTGATGCGGTGAGGCGGGGCGGTCCGGCGGCCCGGCGGGGCACTCGGGCCCGGCCGCCGGACCGCCCGGCATCCGTGAGGGTGCGTTCAGACGGCCTCGTCCCCGACCAGCCCCCGCAGCACCTTGCCGCACCTGCGCGCGTACGCGTGCTGCAGTCCCCGGGCCGCGGCGCCGCCCGCGCGGGCGTACCACTTGGCGGGTTTGCTGAAGGCCGCGATCGTCAGCCAGACCGTGCCGTCGCCGGTGCGGGTCACGAGGAAGGCCTCCTCGCCGCATTCGGGGTGGCCGGGGAGGGTGCCGTAGGCCCAGCCGGCCCGGCGGGACTCCTCGAGCGTCCACACTATCCGGCAGGGGGCCTTGATCAGCCCGGCCAGGCTGACGGTGACGTCGACGCCGGGGGCGGCGCGGTCGGCGGAGGTCTCGATGCCGACGCCCAGGGCGCGGTGGAGTTCCCAGGTGAGGACCGCCTCGGCGGCCCGGTGGAAGACATCGGCGCCCTCCCCTATGCGCGTGCGCACATGGAGCGGGTGGAAGCCGGGCGGGCAGGCGGCGAGGTCCTCGCGGGTCGCGCCGACCGCCTCGTACGTGAAGGACATGGGGGAGAGCGTAGGGCGGACCCCGGGGAAGCCTTCGTCCCGGGGTCCGCCGCTACCGCTGTGATCCGGTCAGGTGACGTTGACGGCCGTCCAGGCCGCCGCCACCGCGTTGTACTCGGTGGAGCCGGAGCCGTACAGGGCCGCCGCCGCCGAGAGGGTGCCGGTGCGCGCCGACTTGTAGTTGGTGGTCGACGTGAAGTACGTCGTCAGCGCCTTGTACCAGATCTGGAGAGCCTTGGCCCGGCCGATGCCGGTGACCGTGGAGCCGTTGTAGGTCGGGGAGTTGTAGGACACCCCGTTGACGGTCTTCGCGCCGCTGCCCTCGGAGAGCAGGTAGAAGAAGTGGTTGGCGACACCGGACGAGTAGTGCACGTCCAGGTTCTTCACCGACGAGGACCAGTTGTCGGCCGAACCGCCGTCCTTGCTGGGCTTGTCCATGTAGCGCAGCGGGGTGCCGTCGCCGTTGATGTTGATCTTCTCGCCGATGAGGTAGTCGCCGACGTCGGAGGAGTTGGCGGCGTAGAACTCCACGCCGGTGCCGAAGATGTCCGAGGTGGCCTCGTTCAGGCCGCCGGACTCGCCGCTGTAGTTGAGACCGGCGGTGTTGGAGGTGACACCGTGGCTCATCTCGTGGCCCGCCACGTCCAGCGAGGTCAGCGGGTGGGTGTTGCCGGAGCCGTCTCCGTAGGTCATGCAGAAGCAGCTGTCGTCCCAGAACGCGTTGACGTAGCCGCTGCTGTAGTGGACCCGGGAGTAGGCCGCGACACCGTTGTTCTTGATGCCGCTGCGGCCGAAGGTCGCCTTGTAGAAGTCCCAGGTCTCCTGGGCGCCGTAGGCCGCGTCCACGGCGGCCGTCTGGTCCGTGGAGGAGCTGGAGGCCGCGCCGGTGCCCCAGGTGTTGTCGGCGTCGGTGAACAGCGTGCCGGTGCCGGAGGTGGAGCGGGCCAGGTTGTACGTCTTGTGGCCGCCGCGGGTGGTGTCGTACAGCTGGTACGTCGAGCCCGACAGGTTGGTGCTGAGGCTGACGGTGCCGGAGTAGAGGCTCTTGCCGGTGCCGGTGGCGTTCTCGATGCCCTGGTACTCGAAGAGCTTCTTGCCGGTGGCGGCGTCGGTGATGACGTGCAGCTGGTTGGGGGTGCCGTCGTCCTGGAAGCCGCCGACGATCGTCTCGTAGGCGAGGACGGGGGTGCCCGAGCCGGCCCAGATCACCTTGCGGGCGCCGTCGGCGGCCGACTTGGTGGAGCCGAGGGTCTTGGCGACGCTCAGCGCCGACTTCTCCGCCTTGGCGGTGCTGATCTGCGGCTTGAGGGAGGCCACCTTGATGGGCGTCTTCGTCGCCTTGGTGACGCCTTCGGTCTTGCCGGCCCTGGAGGTGTGCACCACCAGGTCGCCGCCGAGGACCGGGAGGCCCGCGTAGGTGCGCTCGTAGCGCGTGTGGACGGTGCCGTCGGCGTCCTTGACGACGTCCTTGACGACCAGCTTCTCCTTGGCGCCGAGGCCTATGTGCTGCGCGGTCTCCGTGACGTCCGCCTGCGCCTTCTGGATGAGGGCGGTGCGGGCGGAGTCGGAGAGCAGGGTGGGGGCGGCGGCCGGCGGCTGCTTGTCGGCGGCCGAGGCGTTGGAGGTCAGGCCCGTGGTCAGGAGGGCGCCGGCGGCGACAGCGGTGGCGATGGCCAGAGTGGTGCGCTTGTGACGCGCGTAGAGGGGGGTCACTCAAGCTCCTTCAGGATGTGGGGAGTCCGGGGCGGTGTGGGGTTACCGCACCCGACTGTGGGGTGTGAAGTTGCTGTGCTGTGCGACGGGTGAGGGAAGAGTGACATCAAGGTCGCGTACATGTCAGGACCCTGAAGTGATGTTGGCCGAAAAGCAGGTGTCGGGTGAACGTTGCGGACATGTAAAACGTGCGCCGCCCGGGGGGAGTCGAACCCCCGGACGGCGCCCGTGACTCGTGCCCGTGTCCTGCGGTTTACGGGAAGGTCAGCTTCCAGCTGTTGATCTTTCCGGTGTCCTGTGCAGCCTGGTCCTGGACCTTCAGCTTCCAGGTCCCATTGGCCGATTCCGACGAGGCGTTCACCGTGTAGGTGTCCGTCACGTTGTCCGCGGAGTCGGACGAGCTGAAGGCCTTGAGGCGGTAGGACGTCCCGGACGGACCGACGAGGTCGATCACCAGGTCACCGCGCCAGGTGTGGCTGATGTCCGGCGTCACCTGGAGGTTGGCCGGCGCGTTCCCGGTGCGTCCGGAGACCGTGATCGACGAGGTGACCGCGGGCCCGTTGTCCGGGATCGACACCACCGTGGTGCTCTCGTACGAGGTGCCCGTACCGCCGCCACCGCCCGAGCGGGAACCGACCGCGATGGCCGCCCAGGCGTCCTGCACCGCCTTGTACTCGGTGCTCGTGGTGCCGTACAGCTCACCGGCCGCCGCCAGGGTGCCGGTGCGGGCGGCGGCGTAGTTGGTGGTCGAGGTGAACTTGGTGGTGAGCGCCCGGTACCAGATCTGCAGGGCCTTGTCCCGGCCGATGCCGGTCACCGGAAGACCGTCCGCGGTGGGCGAGTTGTAGCTGACGCCGTTGATCACCTTGGCGCCGCTGCCCTCGCTCAGCAGGTAGAAGAAGTGGTTCGCGGGACCGGACGAGTAGTGCACGTCCAGGCCGCCGAGCCCCGAGTACCAGCTGTCCTTGGACGCGCCGTCCTTGCTGGGCTTGTCCATGTAGCGCAGCGGGGTGCCGTCGCCGTTGATGTCGATCTTCTCGCCGATGAGGTAGTCGCCGACGTCGGAGGAGTTGGCGGCGTAGAACTCCACGCCGGTGCCGAAGATGTCCGAGGTGGCCTCGTTCAGGCCGCCGGACTCGCCGCTGTAGTTGAGGCCGGCGGTGTTGGAGGTGACGCCGTGGCTCATCTCGTGGCCCGCCACGTCCAGGGCGGTCAGCGGGTCCGCGTTGCCGGAGCCGTCTCCGTAGGTCATGCAGAAGCAGCCGTCGTCCCAGAACGCGTTCACGTACGAGTTGCCGTAGTGCACGCGGGAGTAGGCGCCGACGCCGTTGTTCTTGATGCCGCTGCGGCCGAACGTGTTCTTGTAGAAGTCCCAGGTCTCCGCGGCCCCGTAGTGCGCGTCCGCGCCCGCGGTGGCGGCGTTGGACGTGGTGCCGTTGCCCCAGGTGTTGCTCGACTGGGAGAACAGCGTCCCGGTGCCCGAGGTGCCGTGGTTCAGGTTGTACGTCTTGTGGCCGCCGCGGTCGCCGTCGGTCAGGTTGTACGTCGAGCCCGACTGGGTGGTCGACAGCGACACCGTCCCGCTGTACTGGGTGTTGCCGGTGCCGGTGACGTTCTCGATGCCCTGGTACTCGAAGAGCTTCTTGCCGGTGGCGGCGTCGGTGATGACGTGCAGCTGGTTGGGGGTGCCGTCGTCCTGGAAGCCGCCGACGATCGTCTCGTAGGCGAGGACGGGGGTGCCCGAGCCGGCCCAGATCACCTTGCGGGCGCCGTCGGCGGCCGACTTGGTGGAGCCGAGAGCCCTGGCGCGGGAGACGGCCGTCTTCTCGGCGCTCGCCGCGCTGACCGCCGGGGTCAGGTCGGCGACCTTGAGCGTGGCGTTGTTCGCCTTGACGACACGCTCGGTGGCGCCCGACTTGGCGGAGTCGACGATCAGGTCGCCGCCGAGGACTGGGAGGCCCGCGTAGGTGCGCTCGTAGCGGGTGTGGACGGTGCCGTCGGCGTCCTTGACGACGTCCTTGACGACCAGCTTCTCCTGTGAACCGAGGCCGATGGCCTTGGCGGTGGCGGCCCGGTCGGCGGTCGCGTCACGCAGCAGCTGCGCGCGCTGCGAGGGCGAGAGCTTCACGGCGACGTGCGCGGGGTTGACCTTGCCGGCCTGGGGCGCGGCGGGGGCGGCGCTGGCGGCGCCCGACTGGACGGCCGCGGCGATCAGGGCGGCGACGCCCGCGAGGGCCACTACTGCGGTGCGGTGGGGGGTGCGTCTGCGAGAGGAACTGCTTCTCAACACTGACTCCTTCTGCGTGGCCGCGGATCACACGGCCAGGGGAGATCCGGAGGGCGGGTGGGCCGTCCGGGCAGAACTCGGAACAGGTGGAACGCGGAACCACGTACGCGTGCAGTGCCGGACCCGGCAGCGACGGGTGGATCTGTGGGGTTGCTGTGAGCCGGCCGTGGGAAGAGTGGCACCAGAAAACGCGATCTGTCAGGACCGCGTCATGAATTTGGCCGGAAATCGTTCGTTGACCGGATGTTCATGTTCGGTATGCGGAGCGTTCGGCAAGTGGCCCGTTCGGCAAGTGGCCCGGCCTCAGGGCTTCCTGTCGCCGTGCCAGGTCGCCCAGAGCGCCGCGTACGCCCCGCCGGCGGCCACCAGCTCCTCGTGGGTGCCGAGTTCGGTGAGCAGGCCGTCCTCCATCACGGCCACCCGGTCGGCGTCGTGCGCGGTGTGCAGCCGGTGGGCGATGGCGATGACCGTGCGGTCCGCCAGCACGGCGGCCAGTGCGCGCTCGGCATGCCGGGCGGTCGCCGGGTCCAGCAGCGCCGTCGCCTCGTCCAGGATCAGGGTGTGCGGGTCCGCGAGGACCACCCGGGCGAGCGCGAGCTGCTGCGCCTGGGAGCCGTCCGTTGCGCGACCGCCCGCGCCGAGCACGGTGTCGAGGCCGCCGGGAAGCCCGCGGACCCAGCCGTCGGCTCCCACGGCCGTCAGCGCCGACCACAGGTCCGTGTCGCTCGCGGCCGGTTCGGCGATCAGCAGGTTGTCCCGGACCGTGCCGAGGAAGACATGGTGTTCCTGCGTGACCAGGACGACCTGGCGGCGCAGCACGTCAGGTTCCAGGCCGGCGACCGGCACCCCGCCCACGGTCACCGTGCCCGACCCGGGCGCGTCGACGCCCGCCAGCAGCCGGCTCAGTGTCGTCTTCCCCGCGCCGGACGGCCCGACCACCGCGAGCCGTTCCCCGGGCCGCACCGTGAGATCCACCCCGCGCAGCACCTCGCCGCCGCGCTCATAGGCGAACCGCACCCCGCGCACATCGATGCGGTCGTCCGCCGGAGCCTGCGACCCGCCGTCCGGCGCCGTCCGCGGGGCCTGCGCCAGCCCCTCCACCCGGGCGAACGAGGCGCCGCTGGCCTGGAGTTGCTCCACCCGCATCAGAATCTGGTCCAGCGGCTCGGTGAACTGCCTCAGATACAGCGCCGCCGACACCACCACACCGACCCCGGCCTGCAGCAGCCCGCCGACCAGCAGCACCCCGGCCACCGGCACGGAGTACGACACCTCGACCGCCGGGAAGAACACGGTCCGCAGGTACAGCGTGTGGAAGCGGGCCTTGCGGTTGGCCTCCAGCGCGTCCCGGCAGGCCGTGATCCGTGGTTCCTGGAGCCGGAAGGCCTCCACGGTGCGCGCGCCCGCCACCGTCGCCGTGACGATCTCCGCGACCCCGGACGTCGTCGCACCCTCCGCGAGATAGCCGTTCCGGGCCCGCCGAAGATACCAGCGCAGCGCCAGCCAGATCGGGGTCAGCCCGAGCACCCCGAACGCGCCGAGCACCGGGTCCAGCGCGAACACCGCGGCCAGCACGAACAGCGCCTGCACCGAGCAGACGAGCAGTTCGGGTCCGGCGTCCCGCAGGGTGGTGCCGACGGTGGTCACGTCGGAGGTGCCGCGCGCGGTCAGATCCCCGGTGCCGGCCCGCTCCACGACCGACGCGGGCAGCGCGAGCGTCCGGTCCACGAACTCCTCGCGCACCCGGGCCAGGGTCCGCTCCCCGAAGCGGTGGCCGAGGTAGCGGGCGGAGCGGGCGAGCAGCAGCTGGGCGAGCGAGCAGAGCAGGATCCACAGGGCGAGGCGGTCCACGGCACCGACACCGCGGCCGGCCCGCACCGCGTCCACGATCCTGCCCACCAGCCAGGGGCCGGCCAGGCCGGTGCCGGCGGCGAGCGCGTTCAGCAGCAGGGCGGCCGAGAAGGCCGCGCGGTCCGCCCGCACCAGGCGGAGCAGCGCCCGGCGCACGTCGGCCCGTTCCGCGACGGGAAGCCGGCCCGTGGTCACCGCACGACTTCCTCTTCGTCCTGCGAGTCGCGGGCCACCAGGGCGCGGTAGCCGGGCTCGTACTCCAGCAGGCTCTCGTGGGTGCCGGTCGCCGCGACCTTGCCCTCGACCAGGTAGATCACTTCGTCGGCGCGGGCCAGCATCAGGGGGGAGGTGGTGGTGAGGAGAGTGGTGCGGCCGGCCCGGGCGCGGTGGAGGCGCTCCGCTACGAGGGACTCGGTGTGGGCGTCGAGGGCCGAAGTGGGCTCCACGGCGAGGAGGACCTCGGGATCGGCCAGCAACGCCCGTGCGAGCCGGATGCGTTGGCGCTGGCCGCCGGAGAGGTTGCGGGCCTGGGCGGAGAGCTCTGAGTCGAGGCCGTTCGGGAGGGCCTGGACGATGTCGTTCGCCGCGGCCGCGTGGAGGGTTTGGGCGGTTCGCGCGTCAGGAGGTTCGGGGGAGGGGGCGGCGGGTGCCGGCGAGTGGGGGCCTGTCGCGCCCACGCGGCGGCGGCCGCACATGTGGTACGGCCCCGCGCCCCTGAGGGAGTTGCGGAGGGTGTCGGCGAAGAAGTGGGACTCGTTGTCCGCCACCAGGATGCGGGAACGGACCTCCCGCAGGGGTACGGCGTCCAGGCGGACCTCTCCCCAGGTCGCGTCCGACCGGGTGTAGCGGCCCAGGCGGTCGATCACGGTCGCGGTGTCGGTGGGGCTGGCGCCCACCAGGGCCTGGAGGCGGCCGGGACGGACCCGTACCCCCGACTCCGGGTCGTGCAGGGGCGCCGGTTCGGCCGGAGCCCGCTCCGTGCCCCGGTCCGGCTCCGGGGCCAGGCGCAGCAGGCCTACCACCCGGCGGGCGGCCACCACGCCCCGGCTGAGCTGGTAGCCCATGTCCAGGAAGAACGCCACCGGGCCCACCAGGACCGCGACATAGCCGTACACCGACACCAGCTGCCCCACCGTGATCTCGCCGCGGGCGGCCATCCGGGCGGCGAGCCAGGTCACCACCGCCAGGTACACCGTGGGCAGGCCCACGCCCAGGGCCTGGACCCAGCTGGCGACCGCGCCCACCCGGTAGCCCTGGGCGCGCAGGTGCTGCGAGTCCTTGCGGAAGGCGTCCGCGAACAGGCCCTTGCCGCCCAGTCCGTTGAGGACGCGCAGGCCGCCCGCCAGGTCCCCGATGCGGGCCGTGAGGACACCCTGGCGTTCCCGGTACTCGGTCTCCCTGCCCTGGAGCCGGCGGGTCAGCGGACCCGCGAGGAGCGCCACCACCGGCACCCCGAGCAGGACCACGCCGGTCAGCAGGGGTGAGATCGGCACCAGCAGACCGGCCACCACCCCGTACACCACGACCGCGCCCACCCCGGGGCCGACGACGGTCAGCGCCTGCGCGATGGTGTGCACGTCACCGACGCCGATCGTGACGACCTCACCGGCACCCGCCCGCCGGGGCAGCGCCGCGCCGAGCCGTACCGCGTGGCCGACGACCACCTTGATCGTGCGGAAGTACGCGTCCATGCGCACCCGGGTCATCGTGCGGTGACGCATGATGCTGAGCCACGCGTTGACCGCCCCGAGGACGAAGATCGCCGCAGTCCACCCGGCCAGCACCGTCATGCGCCCCGGCACCAGGCCGTCGTCCACGGCCCGGGCCATCAGGTACGGCGTCGCGGCCATCAGCGTCAGCCAGGCGCTGCCCAGCAGCGCCCCGGCCAGCGAGCGGCCCGGCTGGCAGCGCACCAGCCACCACAGGTAGGACCAGCCCCCGCGCGTGTCGGGCGTGCCCGGATCCTCGTACGCGTCGATCACCTTGCGACCCCCGTCTCCCCGCTAGGCCAGACTGTCCCGCCACGCCCGGTGCAGATCGGCGAACCGGCCGGTGCCCGTGATGAGGTCGGCCGGGCGGCCGTCCTCGACGATCCGGCCGTGCTCCATCACGAGCACCCGGTCGGCGATCTCCACGGTGGACAGCCGGTGCGCGATGACCACCGCCGTACGGCCCTTCAGCACCGTCGACATGGCCCGCTGCACGGCCCGTTCCCCGGGGATGTCCAGGGAACTGGTCGCCTCGTCGAGGATCAGCACCGCCGGGTCGGCGAGCAAGGCGCGTGCGAAGGCCACCAGTTGGCGCTGCCCCGCCGAGATGCGCCCGCCGCGCTTGCGGACGTCCGTGTCGTAGCCGTCGGGCAGTGCGGCGATGAACTCGTGTGCGCCGATCGCCTTGGCCGCCTGCTCGATGTCCTCGCGGGTGGCGTCCGGGCGGCCGATGGCGATGTTCTCGGCGACCGTGCCGGAGAACAGGAACGCCTCCTGGGTGACCATCACGACCCCGCGCCGGAGTTCGGGCACGCTCAGCTCGCGCAGGTCCACGCCGTCCAGGAGGACCCGTCCGTCGGTCGGGTCGTAGAAGCGGGCGAGCAGCTTGGCGAGGGTCGACTTGCCGGCGCCGGTGGAGCCGACCACCGCGACCGTCTGCCCGGCCGGGAGGGTGAGGCCGAAGCGGGGCAGCACCTCGCCGCCGGTGCGGTAGGCGAAGCGGACGCCGTCGAAGACGACCTCGCGGCCGGGCAGTTCGCTCGCGGGCGGGGGCAGTTCCCGGGGGACCGAGGGCTCCGGCACGGACGGGGTCTGGGCCAGCAGGCCCGCGATCTTCTCCAGCGAGGCGGCCGCCGACTGGTAGGAGTTGAGGAACATGCCGAGGCGGTCGATCGGGTCGTACAGCCGGCGCAGGTACAGGACGGCCGCCGCCAGGACGCCCAGCTCCAGCGAACCGGACGCCACCCGGTAGGCGCCCCACAGCACGATCACCGCGACCGAGGTGTTGGCGACCAGCCGGGAGCCGACGACGTACCGCGCCATTTCGAGGAGCGCGTCGCCGTTGGTGCGTTCGTGGGTGCGGTTGAGCACGGCGAACTCGGCGTCGTTGGCGGCCTCCCGGCGGAACGCGCGCACCGGGCGGATGCCGTTCATCGTCTCGACGAACTTCACGATCACCGCGGCGATCGCCGTGGACCGCTTCTTGTACACCCGTACCGCACGCCGCTGGTACAGCCGGACCAGCAGGTACAGCGGCACGAACGAGGCCACGGCCACCGCGCCCAGGCCGAGATCCAGCCAGAGCAGCATCGCCGAGATGTACAGGAACGAGAGGATGACCGTGACCAGCTCCTGGAGGCCCTCGCTCAGCAGCTCGCGCAGCGACTCGACGTCCGTGGTGGAGCGGGAGATCAGCCGGCCCGACGTGTAGCGCTCGTGGAAGTCCACGCTCAGGGCCTGTGCGTGGCGGAAGATACGGCCGCGCAGGTCGAGGAGGACGTCCTGGTTCACGCGCGCGGAGGCCTCGATGAAGGCGTACTGGAGGCCGCCGGAGAGCAGGGCGCTGAGGCCGTAGCCGACCGCCACCGCGATCAGCGGGCCGTGGTCGTGATGGCGGAACGCCGGTACGGCACGGTCGATGGCGTACGCCACCAGCAGCGGGCCGGCCTGCGCGGCCGCCTGCTGGAACAGCAGCAGGAGCGTGGTCACGGCGACCCGCGCCTTCATCGGCGCGAGGAGCGAGCGCAGGAGGGCGGCCGTGGCGCCGGGCGGGACGGGCAGCACGTCCCGGTCGAAGGGGTCGCCGGTGGCGGCCGCGGCGTCGGCGCCGCCGGCCGTTTTCGGGCGGGGGAGTTCGTCGTCCTCGTCGGGGACGGGCAGGGAGGTGGCGGCGGTCATCGGCGGTGATCCTCCCCGGACATCAGGTGGGCGTACTCGGCGTTGCTGCGGAGCAGTTCCTGGTGGGTGCCGACGGCGGTGACCCGGCCGCCGGCGAGCAGCGCGACGCGGTCGGCGAGCAGGACGGTGGAGGGGCGGTGGGCGACGATCAGGGCGGTGGTGTCGGCGAGCACGTCGCGCAGGGCGGCCTCCACGGCGGCCTCCGTGTGCACGTCCAGGGCGGAGAGCGGGTCGTCGAGGACGAGGAAGCGGGGCCGGCCGACGACCGCCCGGGCGAGCGCGAGGCGTTGGCGCTGGCCGCCGGAGAGGGTGAGGCCCTGCTCGCCGACCTGGGTCGCGGTGCCCTGCGGGAGGGCGTGCGCGAAGTCGGCCTGGGCTACGGCGAGGGCCCGGTCCAGCTCCGGTTCGCCGGCGCCGGCCTCGGCGCCCATCAGGACGTTCTCGCCGACCGAGGCGGAGAAGAGGGTGGGTTCCTCGAAGGCCACGGCGACCAGGGTGCGGAGTTCTTCGCGGGGCATGGCGGTGATGTCCCGGCCGTCGAGGGTGATCCGTCCGGAGGTCGCCTCGTGCAGGCGGGGGACGAGGGCGGTGAGCGTGGTCTTCCCACTGCCGGTGGCGCCGACGAGGGCCATGGACTCACCGGGGCGGATGTGGAGGTCGATCTCGGCGAGGGTGGGGGGCGAGTCGGGGGAGGCGTCCGGATAGCGGAAGGAGACGGAGTGGAAGCGGATGCCATCGTTGTCGGCCGCGTGCGCGTGGGGGCCGGCCGCGGGGCTCCCCTCGCCCCTGACGGGGCACTCTGCGGCGCCCCGAAGGGGCGCGGGCAACTGCGCGCTCGGCCCCCACCGGCCCGCACCCGAATCCGCGTCCTTCCGAACCGTGTCCTCCCGCGCGGCGTCCCGCACCTCGAAGTACCGTTCGGTGGCCGTGGCCGCCTCCTGACTCATCGCCAGCAGGAAGCCGATCGACTCCACCGGCCAGCGCAGCGCCAGTGCCGTCGACAGGAACGCCACCAGCGTTCCCGCGCTCAGCTCACCCTCCGCGACCTGGACCGAACCCCACAGCAGCGCCGCCCCGATGGCCAGCTCCGGGAGGGTCACGATGACGCCCCAGATCGCCGCCAGCATCCGCGCCTTGCGCAGCTCCGTACCGCGCAGCGTCCGCACCAGGTCGCGGAACGCGCGCGCCTGGCTGCGGTGCCTGCCGAACCCCTTGATGATGCGGATGCCGAGCACGCTCTCCTCGACCACCGTCGTCAGGTCGCCCACCTGGTCCTGGGCGAGCCGGGCCACCGCCGCGTACCGCTTCTCGAAGATCGCGCACGTCACCATCACGGGGATCGTGGGGACGAGGATGACCAGGCCCAGCGTCCAGTCCTGGAGCAGCATGATGATCACACCGACGAGGATGGTCACTCCGTTGACCAGCAGGAAGGTCAGCGGAAAGGCGAGGAACATGCGGAGCAGCATCAGGTCCGTGGTGGCCCGGGAGAGCAGCTGGCCGGAGGCCCAGCGGTCGTGGAAGGCGACCGGCAGACGCTGCAGATGGCCGTAGAGGTCCGCCCGCATGCCCGCCTCGACGTGCGAGAGGGGTCTGGCCACCAGCCAGCGCCGCAGCCCGAAGAGCAGCGCCTCGGCGATCCCGAGCAGCAGCAGGTACAGCGCGCCGAGCCAGACCCCGCCGGGGTCCCGGTCGGCCACCGGACCGTCCACCATCCACTTGAGGACGAGCGGGATGACGAGTCCGGTACAGGAGGCGATCACGGCCACGAACGCGGCGACGGACAGCCGCACCCGCACCGGCCGCACGTACGGCCACAGGCGCAGCAGGGAACGGAGGGCGGACCGGTCCTTGGTGGTTGCACGTGTCGGAGGCATCAGGAGCGAGCCTACGGATCGGCACTGACAACGCCTACCGAGTTTCGGCCGGACCGCGGTCCGCCGGTGCTCCTACGACCAGCACGTTCGAGGGGTCGTACCACCGGATCCGCCCGCATCGGCCGATCGGCCGATGCCGCTTCCAGCGGGGCGGACGATGTGCCGGACCGGGCCCGGACGGGACCCTCGGTCCATGCCATCCGTCATCGAAGTGACAGACCTGCGGAAGTCGTACGGCGGCCGGGCCGTCGTGGACGGGGTGAGTCTCGCCGTCGAGGAAGGGGAGATCTTCGGGATCCTCGGGCCGAACGGCGCCGGCAAGACCACCACCGTGGAGTGCGTGGAGGGGCTGCGGGTGCCCGACGGCGGCCGCGTCCGGGTCACCGGGCTCGACCCCGTCTTTGAGCACCAGAAGGTCGCCCGCGTCCTCGGCGCCCAGCTCCAGCAGAGCGAGCTGCAGCCCAAACTCAGCGTCCGCGAGGCCCTGGAGCTGTACGCCTCCTTCTATCCGGCCCCGCTGCCATGGGCCCCGCTCGCCGAACGGCTCGCGCTCACCGACAAGCTCGGCACCCGGTTCGGGAAGCTCTCCGGCGGTCAGCGGCAACGCCTTTTCATCGCGCTGGCGTTGATCGGGAACCCCCGGATCGTGGTGCTCGACGAGCTGACCACCGGGCTCGATCCGCGGGCCCGGCGGGACACCTGGGAGCTGATCGAGGACGTCCGGGACCGCGGCGTCACCGTCCTGCTGGTCACACACTTCATGGAGGAGGCGCAGCGGCTGTGCGACCGGATCGCGGTGATCGACAAGGGGCGGGTGGCGGCCCTGGACACCCCGGCCGGGCTGATCCGCCGTTCCGCCGGGGCCACCGTCATCAGCTTCACTCCCTCCGTCCCGCTGGACGACGAGGATCTGGCCGAGCTCCCGGCCCTCGCCTCGATCGGGCACAAGGACGGCCGGGTCACCCTCTCCGGCACCGACGAGACCGTGAACGCGGTCATCACCCTGCTCGCCCGGCACCGCGTCACCGCCCACCAGCTCCGGGTCGTGGACGCGACCCTCGACGACGCGTTCCTGGACCTGACGAAGGAGGAAGCGGTATGAACACCGCCGTCCTGCGCACCGAGTTCCGGCTGTTCCGCCGTGAACCCGGCGCGGTCTTCTGGATCTTCCTGTTCCCGACCCTGCTCCTGGTGATCCTCGGCTCGATCCCCTCGTTCCGGGACGCCGACAAGTCGCTGGGCGGGCTGCGGCCGGTCGACGCCTACGTCCCCGTCGCCGTACTGATCGCCCTGATCATGTCCGGGGTGCAGTCGCTGCCCCAGGTCCTGACCGGCCACCGGGAGCGGGGCATCCTGCGGCGGATGCGGCTCACCCCCGTGCGGCCCTCCGCGCTGCTGTCCGCGCAGATGGTCGTGACGGGCGCGGTCGCACTGGGCTCGGCGCTGCTCGCGCTCGTCGTCGGCCGGCTCGCCTTCGACGTGCGGCTGCCCCGGCAGCCGGGCGGCTACCTGCTGGCACTGCTGCTGACGACCGCGGCCGCCCTCGCTCTCGGCTCCCTCGTCTCCGCGCTGTCCCGCACCACGAAGATCGCGGGCGCGATCGGCTCGGCGGTGTTCTTCCCGATGATGTTCTGCGCGGGCGTGTGGCTGCCGGTGCGGGAGATGCCGCACGCGATGGCCGGCGTGGTCCAGCTGACCCCGTTCGGTGCGGCGGCCCGCGCCCTGGACCAGGCAGCCGCCGGTCACTGGCCCGGCTGGGACCACCTGGGCGTGCTCGCCGTCTGGGCGGTGCTGCTGACGGCCGGTGCCGCCCGCTGGTTCCGCTGGGAGTAGGCGGCCGGCCGTGCAGACTGGGGACATGACCGAGGACGACAGCGGGTCCGACGGCGGGGACGACGGCCGGATCGACCGGCGCTGGGAGCAACTGCACACCTGGGGGCCGTTCGGGTTCCTCGGCATCAGTGTCGTCCTCGGGATCGCCACCGCCGATCCCCACACCTCGCGTGCGGTGTGGTCGACCGCCTGGTCCCTGACCGGCGCCGCGGTCGTTCTCCAACTGTGGTGGCACGGCACCCGGTCGCGCCGCCCCGACCGCGGCCGTACGCCCTCCCCGGCCGGGGGCGGGTACTACGTGTTCCGGTGGGCCCTGGCCTTCGCACTCGCCTGGCTCAACCCGTTCTTCGCGTTCTACGCCGCCACCGGTTACATGGACGCCGACGAACTGCTGCCGCGCCGGTGGCGGCGGCTCGGGCTGCTGGCGAGCGCGGTCACCGTGGCCGGCGCGCAGGCAGGCGGGATGCCGTTCCGCAGTGCGCTCCAGTGGGTCCTCTTCGGCGTGCTGCTGCCCGTCAACTCCGTTCTCCAGATGGCCATCGCCCACCTCAACGAGCAGGAGAGACAGCGGTCCCGCGAGCGCACCGAGACCATCGCCGCCCTGCGCCAGGCCCTGGACGAGAACGCGGCGCTGCACGCCCAGCTCCTCGTCCAGGCACGGGAGGCCGGGGTCGCCGACGAGCGGCGGCGGCTGGCCGCCGAGATCCACGACACCATCGCCCAGGGCCTGGCCGGGATCATCGCCCAGCTCCAGGTCGTCACCAACACCCCGGATGCGAAGGCGGCCGAGGAGCACGTGGGCCGCGCCCTGGCACTGGCCCGGCACAGCCTGGGCGAGGCCCGCCGCTCCGTGCACAACCTGGCCCCGGTGGCCCTGGAGCACGACGGGCTGCCCGAGGCGCTGCGCAAGACGGTCACCGAATGGGGCGAACGGACCGACACCCGGGCCGAGTTCACCCTCACCGGGACCGCCGAGCACCTCCACGAGGAGGTCGCCGCCACGCTCCTGCGCATCGTCCAGGAGGCCCTGTCCAACGCGGCCCGGCACGCGCGCGCCTCCCGCGTCGGCGTCACCCTCTCCTACCTGGGCGACGAGGTGATCCTCGACATCCGTGACGACGGCACCGGCTTCGACCTCCTCGCCCTGCCCGTCCGCAGCAGCGCCGGCGGCTTCGGCCTGGACGGGATGCGGGCCCGCGCCGAACGCATCGCCGGTGCGCTGACCGTGGAGTCCGAACCGGGACTCGGCACGGCCCTGTCGGCACGCGTACCGTTGGTCCGCCATGACAGCTGACCCCCCGATCTCCCTGCTGATCGTCGACGACCACCCCGTCGTCCGCGACGGCCTGCGCGGCATGTTCACGTCCGCACCCGGGTTCACGGTCCTCGGCGAGGCCCCGGACGGCGTCGCGGCCGTCGCGCTCGCCCGCGCCCTCGACCCCGATGTCATCCTCATGGACCTGCGCATGCCGGGCGGCGGCGGAGTCGACGCCATCCGGGAACTGACCCGGCAGGGCACCCGCGCCAGGATCCTGGTCCTCACCACCTACGACACCGACTCCGACACCCTCCCCGCCATCGAGGCGGGCGCCACCGGCTACCTGCTCAAGGACGCCCCGCGCGAGGAGCTCTTCACCGCCGTCCGCGCCGCCGCCCAGGGCCGTACCGTCCTCTCCCCGGCCGTCGCCTCCCGCCTGGTCACCGCCGTCCGCACCCCCGGCGCCCCGGGCAACGAACCGCTCTCCGCCCGCGAACGCGAGGTCCTGGCCCTGGTCGCCAAGGGCACCTCCAACCGCGAGGTGGCCCGCGAACTCTTCATCAGCGAGGCCACCGTGAAGACCCACCTCACCCACCTCTACACCAAGCTGGGCGTCAACGACCGCGCGGCGGCGGTCGCGACGGCCTACCAGCGGGGGATCCTCGGTTAGCCCGGTCAGCCGGCCACCCTGAGCAGCAGGACCGCCCGCGCCGGCACCGTGATCGCCGTCCCGGCCTCGTGCACCACGCCCGGTGCCCCGCTCTGCTCCTCCCGTGAGGTGTCGACGAGCACCTCGTACCGTTCCGCCCACGGCGGGCCCGGCAGCAGGAACTCCGCCGGCCGGCCGCCGGCGTGCAGGACGGTCAGGAAGCTGTCGTCCAGGACCGGCGCCCCGCGCTCGTCGCGGCCGGGGATGTCCCGCCCGGAGAGAAACATGCCGAGCGTGGCGGCGGGCGCGTACCAGTCGCCCTCGGTCATCTCCTCGCCCCGCGCGGTGAACCAGGCCAGGTCGCGCAGCCCGTCCGCCGAGTGGGCACGGCCCGAGAAGAAGGCGCGACGGCGCAGGACCGGGTGGCGGTGGCGCAGCCGGATCAGCCGGGAGGTCAGGTCGAACAGCGGCCGCCAGTCCGGGTCGTCCAGCAGCTCCCAGTCCAGCCAGCTGATCTCGTTGTCCTGGCAGTAGGCGTTGTTGTTGCCCCGCTGGGTACGGCCCAGCTCGTCGCCGGCGACCAGCATCGGAACGCCCGTCGACAGCAGCAGGGTGGTCAGCAGATTCCGCAACTGCCGCCTGCGCAGCGCCCGTACGTCCTCGTCGGCCGTCTCGCCCTCCACCCCGCAGTTCCACGAGCGGTTGTCACCGGCGCCGTCCCGGTTGTTCTCGCCGTTGGCCTCGTTGTGCTTCGCCTGGTACGACACCAGGTCGCGCAGGGTGTAACCGTCGTGCGCGGTGATGAAGTTGACCGAGGCGTAGGGCCGCCGGCCGCCCCAGGCGTAGAGGTCGCTGGAGCCCGAGAGGCGGTAGCCGAGGTCGCGGACGTCGGGCAGGGCGCCGCGCCAGAAGTCCCGGACGGCGTCCCGGTAGTGGTCGTTCCACTCGGTCCACAGCGGCGGGAAGGCGCCCACCTGGTAGCCGCCGGAGCCCACGTCCCACGGCTCGGCGATCAGCTTCACCCGGCGCAGCACCGGGTCCTGGGCGATCACCGCGAGAAAGGGGGAGAGCATGTCGACGTCGTGCATCGAGCGGGCCAGCGCGGCGGCGAGGTCGAAGCGGAACCCGTCCACGCCCATCTCGGTCACCCAGTAGCGGAGGGAATCGGTGATCAGGCGCAGGACGTGCGGCCGGACCACGTGCAGGGTGTTGCCGCAGCCGGTGTAGTCGGCGAAGTGCCGGGCGTCGTCCTGGAGCCGGTAGTACCCCCGGTTGTCGATGCCCTTCAGGGACAGCGTCGGCCCCAGCTCCCCGGCCTCGGCCGTGTGGTTGTAGACCACGTCGAGGATGACCTCGATGCCGGCCGCGTGCAGGGCGCGCACCATCCGCTTGAACTCGCCGACCTGCTGTCCGGTCGTACCGGAGGCGGCGTAGGCGGCGTGCGGGGCGAAATAGCCGACGGAGTTGTAGCCCCAGTAGTTCCTCAGGCCCCGCTTCAGCAGGTGGTCCTCGTGCGCGAACTGGTGCACGGGCAGCAGTTCCACGGCCGTCACGCCGAGGTTCACGAGGTGCTCGACGGCGGCCGGGTGGGCCAGTCCCGCGTAGGTCCCGCGGAGTTCGGCGGGTATGCCCGGGTGCAGTCTGGTGAAGCCGCGCACGTGCAGCTCGTAGATGACGGAGTCCGCCCACGGCGTCTTCGGGCGGTGGTCGTCGGACCAGTCGTCGTCGTCGTGGACGACCACGCCCTTCGGGACGTGCGGCGCCGAGTCCCGGTCGTCCCGGACGGTGTCGGCGACCTGCTGGTCGGGCCAGTCGCGGACGTGCCCGTACACCTCCGGCGGCAGGCCGAACTCGCCGTCCACCGCACGCGCGTACGGGTCGAGCAGCAGCTTCGCCGGGTTCCAGCGGGCGCCGGTCCACGGGTCCCAGCGGCCGTCGACCCGGTAGCCGTACCGCTGCCCCGGCAGCACTCCTGGCACGAACCCGTGCCAGATCTCGTGCGTCAGTTCGGTCAGCGGGATCCGGGTCTCCCGGCCCTGTTCGTCGAAGAGGCAGAGCCGGACCGCCTCGGCCCCGGCCGCCCACAGGGCGAAGTTGGTGCCGGCCACCCCGTCCGGGCCGACCCGGAACCGGGCGCCCAGCGGAGTCGACGACCCCGGCCAGGCGGCCGGGACGGGGAGGGCCGTCCCGTTCACCACGGGGGCCTCCGCCTTCGGGGCCCGCGCCCGTGCCCCCTGCTGCTCGGCTGCGCTCGTCACCTGTCGGCCCCTTTTTGTTCCGCGGCTCGCCGACCCCCGGGGCGCACCTCACCCGTGTCCGGGCAGCCGACCGCGCCCGGACTCCCGGTCCCGGGCACGGTCGGCGGCTCGCTACGGCACGCCCGCGACGGCTCTCGCACGGGCGCGGCGGCTCCCCAGCTCGTCGTCCTTCCCTCTGTTCTGCCCAGTGCCGGCGTCGCACTCACGTTTCCCCGGGGCGGCCCCGGTCGTTGAGTCCCATGTGAGTCATCCACAAGGGCGCGCACGGCGCGCGGGGGCCGCGTTGGCCGCGGCACTGACATGGGCGGCGCTGCTGGCGGGAGCCGCCGGCTGCTCCTCCGACGACACGGAGGGGCTCGGCATCGGCCATGTCCTCGGGGGCGCACCCCCGGGTCCCGAGGACGTCATCCGCATCACCCCGGACGACGGCACCAGAGCCGTACGTCCGGCCGAACGGCTGACGGTACGGGTGCCCGGCGGCCGCCTGGAATCCGTCAGCGTCGTCAAGTCCCAGGACGCCCAGGACTCCCCGGTCCCCGGGCACATCGCCGCGAACGGCACGACCTGGCAGCCCGACGACCCGAAACTGGCGCTGGCCGCCAAGTACACGGTCGACGCGGTCGCCCTGGACGGCGACGGCCGCCGCTCGGCCCGCCACACCACCTTCACCACACTCGTCCCCGCCGAACGCTTCATCGGATACGTCACCCCCGAGAACCGCGCCGTCGTCGGCACCGGCATGATCGTCTCCCTGGCCTTCAGCCGTGACATCGACAACCGGGCCGCCGTCGAACGCGCCGTCCGGGTCAACGCCAGTCCCGCGGTCGAGATCCGGCCGCACTGGTTCGGAAAGAACCGGCTCGACTTCCGCCCCGAGCACTACTGGCAGCCCGGCACGGTCGTCACGGTCGGCCTCGAACTCCGCGACGTCGAAGGGGCCCGCGGGGTGTACGGCCTCCAGTACAAGACGTTCACCTTCACCGTCGGCCGCAGCCAGGTCTCCCTGGTCGACGCGGCCAAACACACGATGGAGGTCCGCCGCGACGGCACCCTGCTCTCCACCGTGCCGATCACCGCGGGCGCGCCCGCCCACACCACCTACAACGGGAAGATGGTGGTGATGGAGATGCACGAGGTGACCCGCATGAACAGCCGCACGGTCGGCTTCGGCGGCGAGTACGACATCCCCGACGTCCCGCACGCCCTCAAGCTCACCGACTCCGGCACCTTCCTGCACGGCAACTACTGGGCGCCGGACGCCCCCGGACGCGTCAACGTCAGCCACGGCTGTGTGGGCCTGCGCGATGTGAAGGGCGGCAGCTCGGACACGCCCGCCGGCTGGTTCTACGACCGCACCCTGATCGGGGACGTGGTCGAGGTGGTCCACAGCAACGACAAAATGGTCGCTGCCGACAATGGCCTCGGAGGGTGGAACATGGGTTGGAAGGAGTGGAAGGCGGGCGGCGCGGTCAAGTAACCAGGTGGGGGACGGTCCGGTGCGGGGCGGAGACCGCCGTGCGAGGCGACGGAAGTTGCGACGCAACGGTGACATTCGCCCAACCCCAAGCTCAAAACCGTCCGGTTACTATGCGCCAATGCGCGGGCGGAACGCGCTGGGGTGGGCCTGGCCAGGCCCTGGGAGGGGAGAACGACGTTGAACATACGGCCGATATCGGGGGCGGCGGTCAGGGCCCGGGGCAAGGGGCTGGCCGTCGTGGCCGGAATTCTGCTCATGACGGTCACCGCGTGCGGGGGCGGCTCCTCCGACAAGGGGAGCGGGGCCGGCAAGGAGAAGGACTCCACGACCCAGGCGAGCAAGCAGTCCGTCGCCACGGTCAGCATCAGCCCCAAGTCCGGGGCGACCGACGTGGACACCAGCGGGGCGCTCAAGGTCAGCGCCGCCCAGGGCAAGCTGACCGATGTGGAGGTCAAGGACTCCAAGGGCGACAAGGTCGACGGCACGATCGCGGCGGACGGTACCAGCTGGACGCCGGGCGGCCACCTCGCCAGCTCCACGAAGTACACGGTGCACGCGGTCGCGAAGGACACCGCGGGACGTGAGTCGGCCGAGGACTCCACGTTCACCACGCTCACCCCGAAGAACACGTTCACCGGGTACTTCACGCCGGAGGACGGTTCCACGGTCGGCGTCGGGATGCCGTTCTCCATCCGGTTCACCCGGGGCATCACCGACCCGGCCGCCGTCGAGAAGGCGATCACCGTCAAGACCGAGCCGGCGGTCGACGTCCAGGGCCACTGGTTCGGCAACGACCGCCTCGACTTCCGTCCCGAGGACTACTGGGCGTCCGGCACGAAGGTCTCCGTCACGCTCAACCTCGACGGTGTCGAGGGCCGTGACGGGGTGTACGGCAAGCAGGCCAAGACCGTGAAGTTCACGATCGGCCGCAACCAGGTGTCGATCGTCGACGCCAAGAAGCACACGATGAAGGTCATGCAGGACGGCAAGGTCGTGAAGACCCTCGCCGTCACGACCGGCAAGCCCGGGTACGACACGTGGAACGGCCAGATGGTCATCAGCGAGAAGCTGCGGGTGACCCGGATGAACGGCGAGACCGTCGGCTACGGCGGCGAGTACGACATCAAGGACGTGCCGGACGCGATGCGGCTGACCACGTCGGGCACGTTCATCCACGGCAACTACTGGGGCGGGGACGCCTTCGGGAACTACAACGCCAGCCACGGGTGCGTGGGGCTGCGGGACATCCGGGGCGGGGGTGACCGGGGGGTGCCGGCCGCCTGGTTCTTCGACCACTCGATCATCGGGGACGTGGTGACCGTGAAGAACTCCCACGACGAGACCGTCTCTCCCGACAACGGCCTCAACGGCTGGAACATGTCGTGGAAGCAGTGGACCGCGTAGGGGCAGTGAACGCCCGCTAACCTGCGGGTCATGACTGTGACCCTCGAAGTCTCCGAAGGCGTCGGGACCGTCCGCCTGGAGCGGCCCCCGATGAACGCCCTGGACGTCGCCACCCAGGACCGGCTCAAGGAACTGGCGCAGGAGGCCACCCGCCGCGAGGACGTTCGCGCCGTCGTCATCTACGGCGGTGAGAAGGTCTTCGCGGCCGGGGCCGACATCAAGGAAATGCAGAACATGGACCACGCGGCCATGATCGTGCGCTCCCGTGACCTCCAGGACTCCTTCACCGCCGTCGCCCGGATTCCCAAGCCGGTCGTCGCCGCCGTCACCGGGTACGCGCTCGGCGGCGGCTGCGAACTCGCCCTCTGCGCCGACTACCGGATCGCCGCCGACAACGCCAAGCTCGGCCAGCCGGAGATCCTGCTCGGGCTGATCCCGGGCGCCGGCGGTACCCAGCGGCTGCCCCGGCTGGTCGGGCCGTCCAGGGCCAAGGACCTGATCTTCACGGGCCGTATGGTCAAGGCGGACGAGGCACTCGCCATCGGCCTGGTCGACCGGGTCGTACCCGCCGCCGACGTCTACACCGAGGCGCACGCCTGGGCGGCCCGGCTCGCCAAGGGGCCCGCGATCGCGCTCCGGGCGGCCAAGGAGGCGATCGACACCGGTGTCGAGACGGACCTGGAGACCGGTCTCGCCGTCGAACGGAACTGGTTCGCCGGGCTGTTCGCGACCGAGGACCGTGAACGCGGTATGCGCAGCTTCGTGGAGGAAGGGCCGGGCAAGGCCAAGTTCCTGTGATCTTGGCCCCGTTGTGAAAGTCCCGAACCACTTGCAATTGACGTGATGTCTGATTCCCGGGTCCCTCGATGGGGCGGTTTATGGGAGCCTTAACGCGCCCTTAAGTCTGCCTTGTCGAGGGAGTCTGTCGATTGCCCGGAGATGAGTCGTCGCCGCAGGTCGGACAGGCTGTCAGCACCACCGAAATGCCGATGGCATATGCCGTTGGGCCGATGTCGGACGGGAGCTTCGCGGGGGCGTATTCCTCCGGAACGGCCACGGGAGGCCCGCCGGGCGGCCATGATGGGGGCATGGCGGGGCTGGAGGGCATCGAACAGCCGCGGGGACACAGCCGTGCGGCCGCGGCGCGGTGGTCGCCTGCGGTCGAGGACGAGCGGGCGCTCAAGGCGATCGAGTTGTTCGGCAATCCGACGGAGGCGGAGGTTCCGCTGCCGTCCCGCCCCGAGTCCGCGGCGACCGCCCGCCGGCTCGCCCAGGTCGTGGTCCTGCGCCAGTGGCGGCTCAGCCCCAGGATGACGGAGGACGCGGTCTTACTCGTCTCCGAACTCGTGGGCAATGCCGTACGGCACACCGGTGCCCGCGTGTTCGGGCTGCGGATGCGCCGCCGCCCGGGATGGATCCGGGTGGAGGTCCGGGACCCGTCGCGGGGGCTGCCGTGCCTGATGCCGGTTCAGGAGCTGGACATCAGCGGGCGGGGCCTGTTCCTGGTGGACAAACTGTCGGACCGGTGGGGCGTCGATTTGCTGCCGCGAGGAAAGACGACCTGGTTCGAGATGCGGGTGGCCGATCGGTGAGGGCTCGCCTGACGAGCCCCCTATCAGGTCAATCACCCATTTTCTTGTCCTATCCCCCTTAAATGGGGCTCGTGACCACCTCCAACCGACGCGGCGTCCTCCGCGCAGGTGCCGGCCTCATCGCCGGAGGCACACTCGCCACGGGTTGCGGCGCCACGGGTGCGGACGCGGCACCTCCGCACCTCGCCGCCAACCTCGCGTCGACCACTCCCGCCTCGGCCGCGCCCGCCGCCGCCCCCCGCGCCTTCCCCGGACAGCCGCTCCAGATCACCCACGGGCCCCGCGCGAGCGCCTCCGTCGCGCTCACCTTCCACGGCCAGGGCGATCCCGCCCTCGCCACCCGGCTCCTCGCCACCGCCGAGGAACACGGTGCCCGTCTCACGGTCCTGGCCGTGGGCAGCTGGCTGGACGCGCATCCCGCCATGGCCCGCCGCGTCCTCGACGGCGGCCACGACCTCGGCAACCACACCCAGCGGCACATCTCCGTCAACGCCATGGCCGAGGCCGGCGCCCGCGCGGAGATCACCGAGTGCGCGGACCGCCTCAGACGGCTCACCGGGTCGATCGGCAGCTGGTTCCGCCCGTCCAGGGCGCCCACGGCCACCCCGCTCGTCGCCCGCCTCGCCACCGAGGCCGGCTACCCGCACGTGCTGTCGTACGACGTCGACTCGCTCGACTACACCCGGCCCGGCGCGGCCGCCATCACCCGCAAGGTGCTCGCGGAGGTCACGGGCGGCTCGGTGGTGAGCATGCACTTCGGATATCCGGAAACGGCCGACGCCCTGCCCGACGTACTCCAAGAACTCCACCGCCGCGGACTGCACGCGGTCACCACCACGGAGCTGTTGAGCTGATGCGAACCACGAAAGCCGCCCGGCTGCCCGCCGCCCTGGCCGCCCTCGCCGCCCTGGCACTGCTGTCCGCGTGCGGCGGCGGATCCGGGGGCCCCGAGACACCGGCCGCCCGCGACACCGCGTCCGTACGGCCCCAGGCGAAGAAGGCGGAACCGGCCGTCGACGTACTGCCGGGCATGCCCCCGGTCCTCGACCCCTCCGACGTGTACGCCGCCGACCGCCCCGGCAACCTCTCGCCCGTCGTCAAGGACTTCCCGTCCCGGATCTACGTACCCAACACCAACTCCGACACCGTCTCCGTCATCGACCCGAAGACCTACCGGGTGACCGAGACCATCCGGGTCGGCCGCCAGCCCCAGCACGTCGTGCCCTCCTGGGACCTGAAGACCCTGTGGGTCAACAACGACCTGGGCAACAGCCTCACCCCCATCGACCCGCGGACCGGCCGCGCCGGCCGGCCGGTCGCCGTGCACGACCCTTACAACCTGTACTTCACGCCCAACGGCAGGTACGCGATCGTGATGGCCTCCGCGGACCGCCAGCTGGTGTTCCGGGACGCGCACACCATGAAGACCGTCAAGACCGTCCCGGTCGGCTGCTACGGCGTCAACCACGCCGACTTCTCCACGGACGGCCGGTACTTCATCGTCTCCTGCGAGTTCAGCGGGGAGCTGCTCAAGGTGGACACCGAGAAGATGGAGGTGCTCCGGCACGAGAAACTGCCGTTCCACGGCGCCATGCCGCAGGACGTCAAGATCTCGCCCGACGGCAAGCTGTTCTACATCGCCGACATGATGGCCGACGGGGTGTGGATCCTGGACGGCGACCACTTCACCAAACCCGCCTTCCTGGCCACCGGCAAGGGCGCACACGGCCTGTACGTCAGCCGGGACTCCCGCGAGATGTACGTCTCCAACCGGGGCGAGGGCACCATCTCCGTCTTCGACTTCGCCCAGAACCGGCTGACGAAGAAGTGGCAGCTGCCGGGCGGCGGCAGCCCGGACATGGGCGGGGTGTCGGCGGACGGCAAGGTCCTGTGGCTGTCCGGCCGGTACAACTCCGAGGTCTACGCCATCGACACCGGCACGGGTGCCGAACTGGCCCGCATCCACGTCGGCAGCGGCCCGCACGGCCTCGCCGTCTATCCGCAGCCGGGCCGCTACTCCCTCGGCCACACCGGCATCTTCCGCTGACCGCGGCCCGGGCCCGGGCGGTTCAGGGTTCGAGCAGCAGCGCCTCGGCGCCGACCGGCAGATAACCGGCGGCCTGGAACGCCCGTACGCTCCGGGCGTTCCCCGGGGCGACCTGCGCCCACAGGGGCTCCCCGGCCAGCTGCCGGGCGGCGGTCACCAGGGCCCGGCCCAGCCCCCGCCGCCTTACCCCCTCGTCCACCTCCACCGAGACCTCCAGGCGTCCGGCGACCCCGCGGCCCAGGACGACCACCCCGCCCTGAGCCGCCCAGGCCCGTACCTCGGTCCGGCGGGCGCGGGCGTAGGCGACCCGGGAGTGGCCGGGGCCGGTGAGTTCGGTCAGCGGGAGCTCCGGCCGGCCCGGGAGGGGGCCCGCCACCAGCAGCGCGTCGACGGTCTCCTGCTCGCGGCCGGTGCGCTCCATCAGGGCGACCAGGAAACGGGCGTTCATGGTCGCGCACAGCGGATCGCAGGGGATCGCGCGCAGCGTGTCGTACACCCACTCCGGGTCCTCGTCGGTGAAGACGACCGAGTGCGCGGTGAAGGAGAGGACCCCCGCGTCCCGGCCGGACGGCTGCGGGACGACGGTCGTACCGCCGTCGGCCGGGGGGAAGACGCCACGGGCCGCCGCGTCGAGAATGTCCCGCAAGGTCTCCATGGCCGTGCCCGCTCCTTGAGTCTCCACCCACTGGAAGGCCCACACTCGCAGACATGATCGAGGACGGCACCGGACTTCTCACCATCGGCGAACTGGCGCGCGCCACCGGGCTGACCGTGCGCACCATCCGCTACTGGTCCGACGAGGGCGTGCTCACCCCGGTGGGCCGGTCGTCCGGCGGCTACCGGCTGTACGACGCCGGGTCCTTCGCCCGGCTCGAGCTGATCCGCACCCTGCGCGAGCTGGGCCTCGGCCTGGCGCATGTGCGTGCGGTGCTCTCCGGTGAGCAGACGGTGGCGCAGGTCGCGGCGGCGCACGTGGCGGCGCTGGACGCGCAGATCCGGTCGCTGAAGGTGACCCGGGCGGTGCTCTCGACGGTGGCGCGACGCGGTTCGAGTGCGGAGGAGACGACCCTGATGAACAGACTGGCACGGCTGTCGGCGGCCGAGCGGCGGCGGATCCTGGAGGAGTTCGTCGAGGAGACCCTGCACGGCCTCGACACCGTCGATCCGGAGATCCGCAAGCGGATGCTCGCCGCCGTGGCGGAACTGCCGGTGGACCCGAGCCCTGAACAGGTCGACGCGTGGGTGGAGCTGGCCGAGATGGTCCAGGACCCGGACTTCCGGGCCCGGATGCGCAGGGCGACCGAGTTCAACGCGGCCGACCGGGGGCCCGATGCGCCGGCCGGGGCCTCCCTGTGGTTCATGAAACGGCTCATCGACCTGGTCGGCGAGGCGCGTCGGCGGGGCATCGCGCCCGAGGCGCCGGAGGCCGGCGCGGTGCTGCGCGAACTGCTGGGCGACGCCGACCCGGCCGCCGTGCTGGCACGGCTGGACACCGCCTTCGACGACCGGCTCGCCCGCTACCGCGAACTGCTCGCCGTGCTGAAGGGACAGCCCCTCAGGGTTCACGCGGAGGAGTTCAGCTGGGCGGCCGCGGCTCTGCGGGCTCGTGTGGACCGTTAATCTGACCTGCGACAGCACGCCGACACGGCACAGGTACTACGAACAAAAGGGGCGGATCGGTGGCGGACATCGAAGAAGCGCGCACTCACTTCCAGCGGATCGATGCGGACGGTGACGGTTTCATCACCGCCGTCGAGTTCAAGACCGCCCTTGCGCAGGGCGGCGACTGGAACGTCACCGAGACGGTCGCCCAGGCGATCATCAACAGCCGCGACCTGAACGGCGACAAGGTCCTGTCGTTCGACGAGTTCTGGGCCCACCTGAGCAAGTAGGCGCCAGGAGTGAAGCGGAGGGGGCCCGGATCCGGGGCCCCCTCTTCTCGTGGCCGGGGCTCGACCCGGACGGTCCGGCGGCCGCCGGACCCGGCGCCAGCGCGCGGCCGTCGCGCAGCAGCAGGGCGTGGCTGGTGCCCGCCGGGAGCTCCTCCAGATGATGCGTGACCAGGACGGTCGCCGGCCGGGGACCGGTCCGGCGCAGCGCGTCCAGCGCGGTGAGCAGCCGCTCCCGGCAGGGCAGATCCAGGCCGGTGGCCGGTCCGTCGAGCAGCAGGAGCCGGGGCTCGGGCATCAGGGCGCGGGCGATCCGGCTCGGGTTCCTGCGCAACGTGCCGCTCCACAGCGGCGTTGGTGACACCGCGTGACCCTCGGCCCCGTCCGCCCGAGCCCCCTGGTCGAACAGGCCGCCGCCCGGCTGAGCGAGCAGATCACCGGCGGCGTCTGGCCGGTCGGCACCCGGCTGCCCGGTGAGACGGCCCTGGCGAAGGAGCTCGGCGTCGGCCGCTCCACGGTCCGTGAGGCGCTGCGCGCGCCCGCGGGGGCCGCTCTGGTGCGGCCCCGGCAGGGCTCGGGCGTCTTCGTCATCGCCACCGAGGCCGCCGAGGACTGGCCGACCCGGCCGGGCCGGGCCGCGGGGGACGGGGGACGGGGACGACCCGGCCTTCGTCGACGCCGACATCGCCTTCCACGCGGCGGTGGTCGCCGCCGCGCACAACTCCGTGCTCGCCGATCTGTTCGCCGAGTTCAGGCCGGCGCTCCGGGAGGGGCTGATCGAGCCGCCGGCCCTGACCGGCCTGCGCGCCACCGACCCCAACACCGGGGACGAGGCCCGCGAGGCGCTGGTGCGGGCGCCGGCGGACGGCGACGCGGAGTCCGCGCCGCAGGTGCTGCGGGCGGAACTGGCGGATCCGTTCGCGGGGTGACCGGGGGAGCGGGGCCGCGCGGCAGCGGGGGCCGCCGGGCAGCGGGGGCCGCGGGCGGATCACTCGATCGGCGCAGCTGTGGAATAGCTCACAGGCGATCGGGGTTATGGCCGCTCGATAGTGCATGCATGCGCGTGCATCGAATCCCGAAAGGCGTGTCATGAAGATCGGCATCATTGGCGCGGGCAACATCGGCGGCAACCTCACGCGGCGGCTCACCGCCCTCGGCCACGACGTCTCGGTGGCGAACTCGCGCGGCCCCGAGACGTTGCGCGAACTGGCCGAGGAGACCGGAGCGACGGCCGTACGGGCCGAGGAGGCCGCGCGCGGCGCCGAGGTCGTGGTCGTCACGGTCCCGGTGAAGGCGGTCCCGGACCTGCCGGCGGGCCTGCTGGACGGCGCGGCGGCGAACGTCGCCGTGATCGACACCGGCAACTACTACCCGCGGGAGCGGGACGGCCGCATCGACGAGATCGAGGCCGGGGACGTCACCGAGAGCCGCTGGACCGAGCGGCAGATCGGGCACCCGGTGATCAAGGCATTCAACGGCACCTACGCGCAGGACATCCTGGACCGTCACCGTCCCGCCGGCGACCCCGGCAGGCAGGCCGTCCCGGTCTCCGGCGACGACGAGGCGGCCAAGCGGGTCGTCCGCGCCCTGATCGACGAACTCGGCTTCGACACGGTCGACAACGGCGGCATCGACGACTCCTGGCGCCAGCAGCCGGGCACCCCGGTGTACGGCCTGCGGGACGGCGCCGAGGGCGTCCGCAAGGCCCTGGCGGAGGCGTCCCCGGAACGGCCCGAGAGCTTCCGCGGATAGGGCCTTCCGTCGCCCCGGCCCCACCCCGGGCGGGATCGGGGCGCTGTGCGCCACATGGCGTAGACACCGCCGCCGGCAGGTTCTATCCAGAACACGGCACACCGTGCCGGGGGCCGGTCACCGCACCCGCCGTCCGGCACCACCCGGACTCCCCGTGGGCTCGGGGGACCGTCACGCGCGAGAGCGAGACCGGGGGACGCTCCCGGCACGGCGGGCCCACGGGGGTGGCCGGCGGCGGGACCGATCTGGGGAGCCCGGTCCCGCCGCCCGTGCCGCGTCGGCCGACGGGCCCCGTGCCGGTCAGCCGCCGAACGCCTGCTCCTTCAGCCGCTCCGCGGCGCGCACCGCCAGCCACTGGCGTCCGGTCACGATCCACCCTCGGGAGCGCCATTGCTCCAGGACCCGGCTCACCGTCCGCCGGGAGGTCAGCAGGAGGCCCGCCAGGTCGTCCTGGGAGAGGCTGAGGGCTATGCAACGGCCGGGGCCGTCCGGTTCCGGCAGGCCGCAGCGTTCCACCAGGTCGAGGAGGAGCGCGGCGAGCCGGGCGGGGACCGGTCCGGTGATGCCGGCGCGCTGGACGTCGGCCTCGCGCAGCCGTCGCACCAGCGTCTGCTCGAAGGCGGCGGCGATGCCGGGGCGGCCCCGGGCCAGTGCGCGGAAGCGGCCGGCGGGCAGGTGCAGCAGCTCGGCGGCGGTGGCCGTGACCAGGGTGGCGGAGCGGCGGCCGTTCTCCACCGAGGCCTGCTCGCCGAGGAGTTCGCCGGGGCCGCGCAGCGCGAGCAGGGCGCGGTAGCCGGCGTGCGACTGGGCGACGACCTTGACCCAGCCGTGCAGCAGCACGACGAGATGGTCGGAGTCCTCGCCCTGGGTGAGGAACTGCCGGTCGGCGGGGAGCGGGACCCGCGTCGCCGCCCGCAGCAGCACCGCCCGGTCGGTGGCGTCGAGGGCCTCCCAGAAGGGGGCGGGGCTGGTCACCACGGTTCACAGTGTCGCCCCGGCGCGCGGGACCGAAACCTGGCGGCCTCGCCGGAGGGCGGTGAGCGCGGGCTCAGTCCCCCTTCAGCGCCCAGGACTTGAGCGCCGCCTTGGAGGCGAAGTCCGCCACGTTCTTGTCGTGCGGGTCGCTGGTGTACTGGTGGAAGCGCCACTTGGCCTGGATGCGCGGGTGGCCGGCGCTGACGTAGTCGGCGATCCAGAGGCCGTCGCCGGCGAACGAGGTGGTGTCGACGGTCAGCCAGAAGTTCCGGTTCGTGTACAGCACGACCCGGTGGCTGGGCCGCAGTTCCTGCACCGTTCGGATGAAGCGGTCCTTCTCGGCGTTGCTCGCGCGGGTGCCGCCGCCGGTGGTCTCCCAGTCGACGGCGAGGATCTCGCCCGCCTTCTCGGGGGCGTGCCTGACGAAGTACTCGGCCTGGGCGTCGAGGTTGCCCGGCCACAGGAAGTGGTAGTAGCCGACGACCAGTCCGGCGTCCCGGCCGGTCTTGGTCTGGGCGGCGAGCTTGGGATTGACGTACGAACGCCCCTCCGTCGCCTTGATGAAGACGAAGGAGAGGCCGTCCGTGTCGTAGGCGGAGGACTGGTACGCGCTCACGTCGATTCCGTGCAGCATGTGGGGGACTCCCTGGGGAGCAGGAATTGAAAGTGCCTGTTCCGTATTCCCCGGATCGGCACCGGCGATCCTCGTGGGCGCGTGATTCGTCAGCTCCGGGCTGCCGTCTCGCCGAGCACGGCCGCCGGCTTGGTGGACCAGTCCGAGGTGATGACGGCGGCGTGGTCCGCCGCGAGCAGCGCGAGCCGGGCCGCGACCTCGGCGTCGGTCGGGCTGGTCGAGGAGATCACCGGCGAGACGCCGGCGGCGTCCGTCATGATCAGGATGTAGTGGTTCGTGGAGTAGAACGACGTGTCGTAGCCGTTGTTGACGTAGGTCGCGGCGTCGCCGTCGAAGAACACGAACCAGGGCCGGACGGCGGCGTCGTACCGGCTGGTGCGCGGATCTCCGTCCGCCGCGCCCAGTACGGCCGGGAAGGCCTGGGCCGCCGAGATCTGCCCGGCGGCGTACAGGTCGTGGAGATGGTCGCCGTACTCCTCGTCCGTCCAGTAGTGGTCGAACGGGTTGGCCTGCTCCACCGTGCCCGGGATCAGCTCGAAGAGGAACTTGCCCCTGAGCGCCTCCCGGGTGGGCCAGGCGTCGGCCCTGGCGGCGGCGTCGAGCGTGGAGTACGAGGATCCGAGCAGGTCGGCGGGCTTGTACACGCTGCTGCCGAGTTTCTGCGAGACGAGGGTGTCGAACTCGTCCGGCCCGAGGCCCACGTTGTTGTTGAACCCGACCTTCATCTCGACCTTGACCACGACGGGTGCGTGGTTTGGGTGCAGCTGCTCCCAGGCGGCCATGTTGTCCAGGCAGCCGCCCAGGTCCTGGTTGCGGCTCTGGCTGTACAGCTCGCCCGGCGTGTCGGCGTGCTCGCAGTTGTTGTCGTTCCCGAACGGGTTGCTGTGGCTGACCCGCCACCGCTTGCTGAGGCTGTCCGCGTACACGTCCAGCTCCAGCAGGGAGGCGCCGGAGTCCAACGCCTGCGCCCAGTACGTGTACTTGTCCTTCTCATAGGCGTTGTGCGTGCCGATGGCGGTGGTCCCGGAGAACTTCGCCGCGTCCAGGTCAGTGTCCGCGTGCGCGGTGCCGGGCACCACCAGGAACAGCGCCCCGGCGGCGGCGACCGCCGCCAGCCGTCTGAGAACCCGCATGAGCCAACTCCCTGAATCCGAGGGTGAGTTGGCGGCAGCGTAGAGGCATGCGGTTACCGCGCGGTAGCCCCAGGGGGAACTCCGGTCACCGCCGTACGACGGCGACGGACGATCCGCGGGAGGCGGCCCGGACTCAACGCGACGGCGTGGCCGGCGGCCGCACACCGAACCACTGCTCGGCGCCGTACTCCTCGAACCGGTCCACCTCGGTGAACCCCAGCTTCGCCGCGAGGCGCATCGAGCGGTCGTTGGCGGTCTGGGTGGTGAGCACCACCGGCTCGCCGGGCAGCGCGTCGCTGAACCAGTCGAGCGCGGCCGCGCACGCCTCGGCGGTGTACCCGTGGCCCCAGGCCTTGGGCAGGGTCAGGTAGCCCAGCTCGGTCTCCCCGGCCTCCGGACGGACGCGCACCGGACGCTCGGTGCCGCGCCCTTCGAGCGTGACCAGGCCGATCATCGCCCCGTCCAGTTCGATCACGAAAACGCCGGGACGCCGTCCGGGCACCTCGGGCACCGCGCGTTCGAGCTCGGCGCGCGGCCGGGGGCCACCGAGGTAGGTGCCCACCTCCGGTGAGGCGAACAGCTCGACGAACGCGGCCCGGTCCCGGGCCTCGGACGCGCGGAGCACGAGGCGTTCGGTCCTGATGGGGGCAGGGGGCCAGGCGCCGGGCCCGAGTCCGGTCATGGCCGGCAATCTACCCGGCCCGTCCCGGCAGCGCTCAGCACTCGATGATGTTCACCGCGAGCCCGCCCCGCGCCGTCTCCTTGTACTTGACGGACAAGCGAGCGCCGGACGCGACGAGCCCACCGGCCTGCTGGTTCTCCGGGATTTTCTTGATCCGTTCGGCCGCTGGGGACTTCTCGGGGACTTGCGGTGGCCGGAGGCTCGGGGCGGAGGGGAACCGGCAGAAGTGCTGGAGTGACCGTGCGGCGAGGTTGGGCGCCGGGGGCGCGTCGTGGGTCCTGCGTCCTTCGGGAAGTGAGAAGCAGGGGCGTCCCCTGATGGCCCACTCGGGCTGCCGTCGGACGTGGGCACCTACGACGCACTCGCCGACGAAGACGGACCGTCCGCGGTACTTCTGCCCCTGTCCACCAGCCGCTGGCACCCAAGGAGGGTGCCGCGCCGGCTCCGTGTCGCGCGGCACCGTGTTCCCCCATGCTCCGCAGCTGTGTTCGTGATCACGCTTGGGTTGGTCCGCGGAGGGTGGCAGAGGCTTCGGAGTTCGAAATGCCCGGATTTCGCCGCCAGGGGGGAAGTACCTGGACTATTCCGGCGGTGAGACCGAGCGCCGCAAAAACCCACCAGATGTGATGGAAATTGGCTACTCGGGGGACCAGACCAGAAGGGCCCAGAAGTGCGACGAAGATGCTGATTCCCAGGACAGCCCCGAGTTGCCTGAAGCTGGAGTTGATTGCAGAGCCGATGGCGAACTGTGCCGGGGGCAGTTTCGCGACGGCAGCGGCGGACTGGACGGGCAGGGTGAGGCCGATACCCAGGCCGGTGAGGAGGGTCCAGGGCAGCCAATGGGCGACCCACTGCGGAGAACCGCTCACGGACAAGGCGAACCCGAGGCAGCCAAGAGCCCAGGTAAGCGATCCCGCGAGCAGCACGGGACGGTGCCCGACAACACTGGCGAGCTTCGTGGTCGAGCGGGCGACGAGGGTGACGACGACCGGCCCCGCGGCGCTGGCCAACGCCGCACGCAGTACGGAGTAGTGCCACTCCGTCTGGAGAAATATCAGGTTGCCCAGCAGCAGCCCGAAGAAGGCTGTCGAGAACAGCAGCGTAGCGGCATTCATTTCCGTGAACTGGCGCTCTTTGAAAAGAGCGAGGTCCAGTACCGGACGAGCGGACTTCGACGTCCGCCACAGGAAGACGGGAAGCGCGAGGGCCGCCCCGACGAAACCGGCCACCACCCATGAATTGGACCATCCGCGAGACGGCCCCTCAATGATGGAGAAGCTGAGAAGCGCGGGAATCGCAGCGACAAGGACCGCCCCGAGAGGGTCCGGGACACCAGACGCGTGCACGTCGCGGGACTCACGCAGCAGTCGTTTGCCGAGCGTAATGATGACTGCCGCAATCGGGATGTTGACCAAGAAGATCCAACGCCACGAGGCGTATTCGGTGAGCAGCGCGCCGAGGGTAGGCCCGACCGCTGCCGCCGCGGCGGCCATCGCGCCCCATACGCCTATGGCGACATGGCGTCGGGCGGCGTGAAATTCGTGGAGGACCAGCGCCAGGGAGGACGGCACGACGAGCGCGGCGAAGACCGCCTGCAGGGCCCGAGCTGTGATCAACACTGTGGCGTTCGGAGCGAGTCCGCACAAGGCGCTCATCAGTGCGAAGCCGATGATCCCCACCATGAAGGTCTGCTTGCGCCCGTACCGGTCGGCGACCCGGCCCCCGGGGATGAGGACAGCCGCGAACACCACGCTGTACGCGTTCAGGACCCATGCCAGATGTCCGGTCGTGGTGTTGAAGCTGTGGCTGATCGTCTCGAATGCGATGTTCACGATCGTGGTGTCGAGGAAGACCACGAACGCACCGAGGCTGCCGAGGGCCAGTACCCAACGGGCCCGCTGGTTGTCCGCGGACGCCATGTCTTGGGATCCGTTCACAGGCACGGTCCGGCTGCCCGAGACGGGTGCTCTCTCCGTATTGGCCATGGTGCACTACTCCTGGTGTGTTGTGACGTACAAGAAATCAACGATGCAGAACGGATGGTCAGACAACCAGTGGAAAAAGTGGTGGTGCACCTTGTGCACAGAACTGTGCACTGAATGACGAATGGCTCAGCTGCGGCAGGGCCGGACGGCAGCAGCAAAGCCATTCCTGTCGCTGTTCTTACTAGGAATTCTGGGCGCGCGATTGCTTACGCCGTTCGCTGCCCGGGGCGATATCGGGGAAGAGATGCGGCTCGCGGCTGGCTGCACATACTCGCCCGTTGTCTGCGTAAACTCGGAAATGCTGGAGTGGTAAGTGCCGATGGCGCAGGGAGCACGTGCCGGGGGACTCCGAGGCCGGACGCGCCGGTGAATCTCCAGCGGCGCGCGATCGCCACGGCGGTGCTGACGCCGGACGCCGGCCGGGCCGGCTCGTCCCGCCCCCCTTGCGGACGGTTGGTGCGGATTCGGTCCCCGAGCGAGATCCCGGCACACAGGAAGGACGTTTTGCATGGCGGGGTGCGAAACGAGGACGGGAGTGTCACACGAGGGCGCGGCGTCGGCCCGTCGGGGAGGGGCGTGTCAGGACGACTTCACGTCCGCGTGGGCAGCAGGGCCGCCAACCGTCCATCCGGGCGCGCGAGACACCAAGTGAAGATCTTCTTCGCTGACTGCCTGCCCGCAGACACCGCACACGGTGACCGGCTGGATCTGGTGCCCGTGGTGCTCCAGAACCATGGGCGGTTCATCGACCACCCAGCGGTCACCCCAGGCCATGAGGTTGGCGAGCACGCCGAGAAGCTCCTTGCCCGCGTCCGTGAGGTGATACTCGAACCGCGTGGCCTGGTACTCCCGCTTCTCAAGGATGCCGTCCGCGACCAAGGACTTGAGCCGGGCAGCCAGCCTGTCACGTGGGGCCCCCGTGTTGCGGGCGATCTGACTGAACCGCCGATTCCCGAAGAGGACCTCGCGTGCGGCCAGCAACGACCAGCGGTCGCCTACCAGTTGAAGCGTCGCCGCTACTGAACAGGGCCTTCCTGGGACCATCGGGGACTCAGCCACGATTCAGAATATCAAGCCACGGTTTGCGATCCAAACCGTCCAGCGGTAGCGTGGCCTCACGGTCTCAGAATCAAACCGTTCGGGTCGTGATCTCGTGATCCCAGTCCTCCGGGACCGTCCATCCGCTCAAGGCGGCATCCCATGTCATCCAGCGGCACCATCCTTGTCACAGGCGCAACCGGTCGGACTGGACAGCGCACGGTTGAGCTGCTTCTTGAGCGTGGGCATCGGGTCCGGTCCCTGGCGCACACGGCGGATGCTCGATCCCGCAAGCCGGCCGAAGCCGGCGCCGATGTCGTAGCCGGCGGCCCAAGGGACCTGAAGGCGTCCACACCGTCCTGGCGGACGTCCAGTCCCGCCTGCTTCGTCCACCCGGTCGAAATGGACCACGGACAAGTGGCGGCCCTATGTCCGGAGTGCTGGGCCGGGAAACTCACAGGCAGCTGTCCAAGGCGTGCCACGTCCAGGGCCGATTCTGGCCTCCGGGTATCCATGAGAGCGCGCACAGACGCGAGCAGGAACCGGACGCAGAGAAACCCATGTATCCACCGTCCCACGGAATGAAGCCTGCTGTGATCCTCCAGCGCAGCGAGTCCCGATCGGAGAATCATGTGTGACGCGAAGAATGCGAGTGCGGTGGAGGTCGCAGAGTCTGCGCCGAGGCCAGCCGGCGGAAAGGCCGTAGATCCCGTTTCCCTTGTACCGGTCGACGAGGTGCGAGTCACTGTTCTGGTGGACAACGTATTCGACGCACTACTCACAGGAGACGCGAGGACTGCGCGATTCGGGTTCGGATCCGTCGGCGTCCGTGCCGACCAATTCGAAAGCGGATCGACATCGGTCGGCCTGATGGCCGAGCATGGATTCTCCGCCCTGGTGACTGTTCGCCGGGGCGAACGAGAGACCTCCCTGCTGTTCGACGCCGGTCTTTCGCCGCATGCAATGGTCGACAACGCGGACCGGCTCGGCATCGACCTGAAGTCCGTCCACGGAGTGGTACTGAGTCACGGACACTTCGATCACGCCGGCGGACTGGCCGGGCTCAAGAGCAGACTCGGACGTAGCGGCATGCCCATGGTGATCCATCCACACGCCTGGACCCGCCGGAGGATGGCAGTCCCCCATGGCGGCGCGGGCGAATTCCCGACCCTCAGCAAACGTGCCCTGACAGGGGAAGGATTCGATGTCATCGAGCGACGTGAACCGTCACTGCTGGTGGACGGAAGCGTCCTGATCACCGGGGAAGTGGACCGCACCACCGAATTCGAGCTCGGTATGCCGTCGGGGCACCAAGCCTGGAACGGAACCCGGTGGGAGAAAGATCCTCTTGTGATCGACGATCAAGCACTCGTGGTGAACCTGCGAGGGCACGGCCTGGTGGTCCTGACAGGATGCGGTCATGCCGGCCTGATCAATATCCTTCGCCAGGCAAGACGGCTGACCGAAGTGCAGCAGGTCCACGCCGTGATCGGCGGACTGCATCTTGCCGGCCCGGCGTTCGAGCCGGTCATCGCCCCCACTGTCGCTGCACTGAAGGAGATCGCGCCGACGCTGATTGCCCCCGGGCACTGCACGGGCTGGCGTGCCCAGCACACCCTGGCAGCGGAATTCGCTGATGCCTGGGTTCCCAACAGCAGCGGTACCACGCACCGGCTGACCGCTGCGGCCTGAGACCGGGCGAGTCTGCCGTCGGCGGTGCCGGTACATTCCCAAATGGAGAGACCCATGGAATGCCGGCGGATACCTGTTGTTTCCATTCATGGCCTTCGGGTGCCCGGTTTTTCCGCCCGCCCGTTGAGATGGTTTCAGACAGCAAAACTATCGACCCTCTGCTTGCAGGTAGCAAAGGCGGCACGACGATGACACGAAGATGGGATATCCGCGACATCTCTCCGGGGGAGCGGGGCGATGCAGTCCGCGAGGTGATAGCCAGCCTCACCGGTAAAGTCGACATCAGTTTCCCGGACCAAGGGAAAACCGTAGAGGCCGGCGGGACCACATCGACCCTTGGGCCACTGACCGTGGCAACTGTGCGTTCGAACGCGAGAAGCGTCGAAAGAACTGGGAGTTTCACCAAGGACGATCTGGAGCCCGCCATCTTTGTCGGCCTTCAGATACAAGGCTTCAGTACCGTGATCCAGCAGGACAGGCAAGCCACCCTCCGGCCCGGTGACCTCATTTTCTACGAGTCCACCGAACCCTATCGAGTCGAGGACGCCAAGGGAATCCGACAGCACTTCTTCCGGATTCCCGTCGGCCGGCTCGCATTGAGCCCGGCAGTCTTCAGCAAGAACTCTGCGACCGTCCTCAGTCCCGGCCACCCGATCACTCAACTGACCGCCGACCACCTGCGACGCCTCGCGGCAGGGCATGCAGATTTCCAGGGAACGAGCGCCGATGCGGTAGGACAGCCCAGCATCGATCTTCTGCGAGCCGTCATCGCCACCCACATCGATGCCACACAACTCACAAACGCGTCTCTCCAGGAGACCCTGCTGGTCAGGATTCTGGAGTACGTGCGAGCGCACCTGTCCGAGCCCGGCCTGAATGCCGCTCAAGTGGCAGCGGAACATCACATCTCGCTCCGGCATCTCTACAAGATCCTGGCAGCGAACGGTATCTCCCTCGCGGACTGGATCCGCACGCATCGTCTCGAAGAGTGCCGGGCGGAATTGAGCAGCACGGGCTCCCGGCCCAGCACGATCGAAACCGTGGCGCGACGCTGGGGATTCAGCGACATGTCCAGTTTCAGTCGGATCTTTCGCACGGCCTATGGAATGTCACCGCGCGAATGGCGCGCCCTGCACGGAAATGAAAAATCTTAGCGCACGTGTCAATGCTCAAACCCTGCATCGTTCTGTGCGAGCCGTGCACGGAAGCCCGGTGGAGCTGTTCTGGCCGGAAGTCGCTGGTCACAATGATCACATGCTGATCCTCGCGCGCAGAAACGATGGAAGGTGACCCGCTCGTGCCCTTTGTCGCTGTAGGTGAAGAGAACTCCAGGCCGATCGAGCTGTACTACGAAGATCACGGCAGCGGGACCCCTGTCGTGCTGATCCATGGCTACCCGTTGGACGGGCGGTCGTGGGAGAAGCAGGAGGCGGCGCTCCTGGCGGCCGGCCACCGCGTGATCGCGTACGACCGGCGTGGTTTCGGCAAGTCGAGTCAGCCGGGTTTCGGCTATGACTACGACACGTTCGCCCGGGATCTCGACGTTTTGCTCACCGAGCTGGACCTGCGCGACGTCGCGCTCGTGGGTTTCTCCATGGGGACGGGCGAGGTGACGCGCTACCTGGGCACGTACGGTTCGACCCGGGTGACGAAGGCGGTTCTGCTCGCGCCCCTGCCCCCGTTCCTGCTCAGGACGGACGACAACGCCGAGGGCCTGGACAAGGAGCTCTTCGACGGGTTCGTGGCTGCAGCTGGCGGTGACCGGCCGGCGTTCATGACGGGTTTCCTGTCGGAGTTCTACAATTACGACGTCTACGCCGGCTCGCTGGTCAGCGAGGAACGGTTCAGGGCGAGCTGGAACACGGCCACCGCGGCCTCAGCGATTGCCAGTGTCGAGTGCATTCCCGCCTGGCTGACGGACTTCCGTGCGGACCTGCCGAAGATCGACGTCCCCGTCCTGGTCATGCAGGGCGACCAGGACCGCGTCCTGCCGCCGGACCGGACCGGTAATCGGTTGCCGGGTTCCGTCAGCAACCTCGCCAGGCATGTCGTGATCGAAGGCGGGCCCCACGCGATCATCTGGACTCACGCCGAGCAGGTCAACGCGGCCCTCCTCGACTTCCTCAAATAGCCGCTGGGGAAGGGAGCCTTTCCACGAGCGCGCGACACGAACACGCCGATCTGTCCGTCGCCACATGCGCGATACCCGGGGACGGCCGCATCCCACACGATGAAGCCGACCACCCCTCCCACGCTCAACGCAACCGGCTCCTGACCAGCAGCTGACGGCCTCCTGAGGAAGTCCCGACGGCACGGGATCGTCGCGGAAGGTCCAGCGGGTGGTGGCACGTAGATGTTCAGCGAGGAGAAGCCATGACAACGCCAACGTATGTTCAGCACAAGGTAGCGACGCCCTTCGGGTCCCTCGACGTGCGGGACTTTCCGGGCGCCGGGGATCCGTTCGTCCTCCTCCACGGGTTCCCTGACGACTCGACCATTTACAACAAGCTGGTCCCCGAGCTGCACCAGCGGCGCGTGGTCACCTTCGACTACGTCGGCTACGGCCAGTCCGAGCGTGTCCGCGGCGCGAGCGTCGTGGAGGGACAGAGGCTGAAGGAAACCGCGGCGGTCATCGATCAGCTGAACCTCGAAAAGGTTGTCATCGTAGGTCACGACGCCGGCGGTCCGGTGGCTGTCGAGTACGCGGCGGCCCATCCTGACCGAGTGGCCCGGATGGTGCTCCTCAACTGCTACTTCGGCGAGTCGCCCACTCTGCGATTCCCAGAAATGATCCGGCTCCTGGGCGATCCCCACCTGGTCCCGCTGGCCGACGCGCTCATGCAGGACCCCGCGCAACGGAAGTGGCTCCTGGAACACACCGCTCGGCAGTTCGGCTACGCCCCGACGGACGACATCCGTGAGATGTCGATCATCCCCCAGTTCTTCGGCAGCGCAGCCCAGCCCGACTCGCTCGAAGCCATCCGGGCATGGACGGGCCGGCTGTTCGCGGACATCGCCCTCACCAACGAAGTGATCGCGTCAGGCACGTTGGCGACACTGCGCTGTCCTGTCGACGTGGTGTTCGGCGCGAACGATCCGTACCTGAATGCAGGCGTCGCGGAACACCTCGCAAGTCTGTTCCCGAACGCTCAGCGGCACTCCATCGAGGCACGCCACTGGGTGCAGTGGGACGAGCCCAAGGCACTGGCTGGCGTCCTCATGCGAGCTGACTGAAGCCTGCCTCGCAGTCATTCGAGACTTGCCCGCGCAGCGTCACTGACGGTCGTCAGAGGTACGAGGCTTTCTCGCCGACATTTCCAGCATTGGCCAGGTCCCATGAGTACGACAGCGGTAGCCAAACCCATCTATCGGGTGAGTCTCAACTACTTCGCCATCCCCCTCGGTCTCGCGGGGCTGGGAGGAGCATGGACGGCGGTGGCAACGGATCTCAATGCTCCGGGATGGGTGGACGGCGCCCTGTTCTCCGTGAGTGGTGTGTGCTGGCTGATATTCACGGTCGTGTACGTCGGGGAGCGCGTCAAGGACCGTGGGGCATTCCGTGCCGACCGTGAACATCCCGTCGACGGGGCATCAGCAGCTTTCCTGCCCGTTGTCGGTATTTTGCTGACCACTCATTTCGAACAGTACGTCTCGTTTGATACGGCGCGTGTAATCTGCTGGCTACTCGTGTTCGCGCTGTCCGTCGTGGCGGGTCAACTGTTCGCCCATTGGCTGACCGGAAAGACGAGTTTCAGCCAGCTTAATCCCGGATATTTCCTTCCGCTGGTCGCCGGACCCTTCGCCGCCAGTATCGGCCTGTCGACAATCCACGCTCAGACTGCAGCGCGAGCGGCGCTGGGAGCGGGCATCTTTTTCGGGGTCATCATTGGCGGCGTCATCACCGCGCGCCTCATTACAGCAGGCCCTCTACCTCCTGCCGCTACGCCGGCTCTGTCGGTGCTCCTGGCCCCACCCGCCACAGGGGGCATTGCCACCTTCGTCGCGTACCCGGGTCCTTCCGGAACGCTTCAGGCCGCGTTCCTAGGGATTTTCCTGATGATGCTGATGGTGCAGGTCTTCCTGCTGCCCAAGTATCGGCAACTCACCTTCGGACTCGGCTTCTGGAACTTCACCTTCCCGGTCTCAGCATCCGCCAACTACGTAATTCGCTGGTGCCGAGCCTCAACGTTCTCCGGCTGGGAGGCACTGGCCTGGACCGCTCTCGGACTTGCCACGACCATCGCGCTGGCCATAACAGCGGCAACTTTCAGAAACCTTGTGCCGGTAAAGAGTGGCGGGGCCAATTGAGGACCACCTGCACCGCAACAGTCACGTCGCATCCCCCGTCCAGAAACCGAAACCCCGTGTCTCCAAGGAGCGAGCCATGAACGTAGTGGAAACCCTGACTGCCCGGAACGCGGATTTCGCGGCCGCCCGATTCACCCCCGGACTGCGCCTGATGCCGTCACTGAAGACGATCGTCATCGGCTGCGTCGATCCCCGTGTCGACCCGAGCGAGGTGCTCGAAGCCAAGGCAGGCGAGATCGCAACGCTCCGAAACATCGGAGGACGCGTCACACCCGAACTGCTGATGGAACTGGCGATGCTGCGCCAGGTGACGCAGGCTTTCGGGGGAGACATCGGTCCCGGCTGGGAATTCATCGTCCTTCACCACACGGACTGCGGCATCACCCGGCTCGAAGGACAGCCGGAAGTACTCTCCGACTTCTTCGGAGTCGACGAGAAGGCGCTGGACGAGCAGCACGTAAGCGACCCCCGAGCAGCTGTCACACACGACGTCGCCACGCTCCGCTCCGACATCCGTCTGGCGGGTGTGCGCGTCTCGGGCCTCGTCTACGACGTCACCAGCGGCACCGTGGAGACCGTCGTCGCACCCTAGCTCCAGCCCAGGGGTGGTGGCCGCGAGAGAGCCGGCCGCCGCCCCAGCACGATCTGGCTCTCCCGAAGGCGGCGTCATGACAGGCATACACGATCTGACCGAGCGGAACGCGGCGTTCGCTGCCGACCGCTTCAAGACCGGCTTGAGCATCAACCCGAGCGGCAACCTCATGATCGTGGGCTGCGTCGATCCGCGGGTTGACCCCACCCACGTACTTGGCCTCGATCAAGGCGAAGCGGCAGTCATCCGGAACGTCGGAGGACGCATCACGCCGGCAACGTTGAGCACGATGGCCATGCTCAGGAAGGTCGGCCAGGCAAACCCGGACGGCAAACAGCCAGGTGACTGGAACCTGGTCATCCTCCACCACACCGACTGCGGGATGACCGATCTCGTTGCCTACCCCGATCTCCTTGCCGCCTTCTTCGAGATCGCGCCCAACGAGCTGCGGAACAAGTCGGTCAGCGACCCGTTCGGATCCGTCCGCGTCGACGTCGACGTCGCCCTACGTGAGGTCAACCGGAGCGCGTTCCTCGTTTCAGGGCTCGTCTATGACGTCGCCACCGGACGAGTTGAAACAGTCGTCGCGCCCACGCCTCCCCGTGTCGCGCCGTAAGCGTCGGCCTGACGTCCGCCGCCCGCCAAATCGATCATCAGACCAGCTTGCAAGTTCACTTCTCAGAGGGAGAACGCAATGGAAGCCCCACGAATACCACTTGTCTTCATTCACGGCTTGTGGGTGCACGGCTCGTCGTGGGCGCCGTGGATGGAGGTCTTCGAGGGCGCCGGGTACGCGCCCGTCGCGCCGGGCTGGCCGGGTGACGCCCCCACCGTCGAGGGGACGCGCGCCGCGCCGGATGCCCTTGCCGGGAAGGGCTTCGACGACATCGTCGAGCACTACAAGACCATCATCACCGGGCTGGACACTCTCCCCATCCTCGTGGGGCACTCCTTCGGTGGGACGGTCGCCGAGAAGCTCCTCGGGATGAATCTGGGGGCGGCAGCCGTGGCCATCGACGCCGCGCAGATCAAGGGCGTGCTGCCGGTGCCCATCGCGGCGCTCCGCAGCGCGTTCCCGGGCCTGAGGAATCCGGCCAACCTGCACAAGGCGGTGTCGTTGACGGCTGAGCAGTTCCGTTACGGCTTCGGCAACGCGCTGACCGAGCAGGAGTCCGACGAGCTTCACGAACGGTGGAGCATCCCGGGGCCGGCCAAGCCGTTGTTCGAGGCATCCGTCATGAACTTCGTGCCGCACTCACCTCTCAAGGTGGACACCGGCAACGAGCGGCGCGGCCCACTGCTGCTGATCATGGGCGGTCAGGACCACACCGTCCCGGAAGCGATCACCAAGGCGACACTCAAGCAATACCGTCATTCCGCGGCGGTCACCGACATCGAGGAATTCCCGGACCGGGGCCACTCGCTCACCATCGACCACGGCTGGCCCGATGTCGCAGCCGTCGCCCTGAAGTGGCTCAAGGGGCAGGGGTTCTAGGCCCGCTGCAACCCGGCAGTCTCCACGTCGGCCGGTCTTGAAGCGCCGACGGCAGCAAGTCCCCAGCTCGTCACACGGCCTCCCCCGGTACGTCATCAGCGCCGGCGCAGGTACGTGCGACGGCACTCCGCTCCGCACCAGGCAGGGTCCTGGACGCCATTGAGCGAACAACTGGCTGTCCCACTCGCGTTCAGACCTGCCCGAGGACCGCCCTGTAATCACCCGGCCTCCCGATGACCGGGTCAGACCGCATGCCAGTTCCGCCACGCCAAATGCCACATCTGAGGAGAAAAGACATGAAAACCACCAGTAGATTCGCGGTGGCCGTCGCGGCCGTCGCCGGTGCCACCGGCCTGATCGCCAGTGCGCCTGCGGCCACGGCCACGCAATCCCCCGAAGCCAAACCGACGATCGTCCTCGTTCACGGGGCCTGGGCGGACGGCTCCAGCTGGGCCGGCGTCACCGAGCGTCTGCAGCACCAGGGCTACACCGTGGACGTCCCGCCGAACACCCTGCGCGGCCTCGCCACTGATTCGGCCAACCTGCACGCCTTCCTTCAGACGGTCAAAGGACCGATCGTCCTCGTCGGCCACTCCTACGGCGGCGAGGTCATCACCAACGCAGCTGTGGGAATCGACAACGTCAAGTCGCTCGTCTACGTGGACGCCTTCATCCCCGACAACGGGGAGACCGCAGGACAGCTCAGCGCCGCCAAGCCGGGATCGGCACTGGCCGTGGAGGATCCCAGCACCGTCTTCAACACCGTCACCATCCCCAACGGCGGAGGCAACGTCGACCTGTACGTGAAGCCCGGACTCTTCCCGCAGATCTTCGCCGGCGGTGTCGACCACGACAAGGCGGCCGTTCTGGCCGCCGGTCAGCGCCCGCTGGCGGGCAGCGCACTGTCCGACCCCTCGGGCGAACCGGCCTGGAAGACCCTCCCCTCCTGGGCGCTGATCGGCACCGCCGACAAGGTCATCCCTCCTGCGGAGCAACAGGTCATGGCCGACCGTGCCGGCTCGCACATCGTCAAGGTGAACGCACCCCACCTGTCCATGGTCGCCAGGCCCGGAGCCGTCACCGACCTGATCGCGGCCGCTGCCACGCACAGCTGACACGCGGCAACACCTCGCCCGGCCTTTCACCAGCATGTGACACGTCCAGGACGGTGGGCCGCCACCCGCCGTCCGTCTGCTCAGCCCTGACCAGGGCGACGACAGTCGGCAGCGCAGTCCGGCCCACAACCCAGGAGCGAATCATGCAACCGTCCGCAGCAGTGGAACAGCGGGTCTCCACCCGGCACGGCTACCTCCATGCCAAGGACCACCCAGGACACGGCACGCCCTTCGTGTTCCTGCACGGCTACCCCGACGACTCGACCGTCTACGACAAGCTCATCGCGCAACTGCACCCTCACCGGTCGGTGAGCTTCGACTTCCTCGGCTACGGACAGTCCGAGCGGGTGCAGAACTCGCCCGTCGCGGACGGTCAGCGGCTCGCCGAGACCGAAGCCGTCATCGACCAGCTGGGGCTCGGGAAGGTCATCCTGGTGGGGCACGACGCCGGAGGCCCGGTCGCCGTCGAGTACGCCCTGGCCCATCCGGACCGAGTCGAGCGCCTCGTTCTGTTCAACTGCTACTTCGGAGAATCGCCGACGTTGCGGTTCCCCGAGATGATCCGCCTGATGGGCGACCCGGACCTCGTTCCGCTCACCGACGCGCTCTTCGCAGACCTCGCGCAGCGGCAGTGGCTGCTGGGCTACACCGCCACCCGGTTCGGGTACGGACCGGCCGACGACATCCGTGACCGGGTCATCGTCCCCCTGTTCTTCGGGAGCGAAGGGCAACCGGACGCACTCGACGCGATCCGCGCGTGGACGGCACGGCTGTTCACCGACCTCGCGATCACCAGCGAGCTCGTCGCAACAGGCAAGACCGGAGACCTCCAGATCCCCGTGGACATCATCTTCGGGGCGAACGACCCCTACCTCAACAGCGGAGTCGCCGAGCACCTGGCCGGACTCTTTCCGAACGCACGGCTCCGGTCCGTACAGGCCCGCCACTGGCTCCAGTGGGACGAACCAGAAGCCGTGGCCCGTCTGCTGATCCACGACGAGTGATCCCGGCCTGGCAGCCCCCGGACACAGGGGCGTAATGCAGCCGGCCGCAGACACGAAGAAGTAAGAACGCTTGCCCTCACCCTGAGGCGCATGTCGAAAGGAAACAGGATGCCGGAGAAACTGATCCTGGTGACCGGAGCCGGAAACGCCGGATCCGTGGGGAGAAAGGTCGTCGAGCGCTTGCGGAGTCGGGGGCTGCCGACCCGTGCGCTGGTCAGGAAAGACGACGAACGTGCCGACACTCTCCGCGCAACAGGCGCTGAAGTGGTCGTAGGTGACCTCACCCAGCCGGCGGACGTTTTCCGTGCGCTGGAGGGCTGCCACCGGGTCTACTTCGGGATGAGCGTCTCCAGCTCCTATTTGGAGGCGACAACGGCAGTTGCCGCTGCCGCACGCGAGCACGGGGCCCTGGAGGTCCTCGTCAACATGTCGCAGATGACTGTCTCGCAGATGACGATCACGAGTACCTCGGAGTCACGTCAGCAGCGCCTCCACCTGCTGAGCGAACGGATCCTCTCCTGGTCGGGCCTTCCGGTCGTTCAGGTCAGGCCCACCATCTTCATGGAAAACCCCCTGTTCCAGTTCGCGATCCAGTCGACTCCACAAAGGATCACCGTCCATTTGCCGTTCGGCTCCGGACGCACCTCGCCGGTCGCCACAAGCGACGTCGCAGACGTGGTGGTCACCGTTCTCGCCGAGCCCAGTTCTCATCTTGGCCGGGTGTACGAACTCACCGGACCGGTGTCCAGGGACATGAACGGTGTCGCGGAGCAGTTCGCCAAGGCAGTAGGCCGTCCCGCCACCTACGTGGACGTGCCCCCTGAAGAGTGGGCTCAAAGCCTGGCAGCAGTGAAACTTCCGAACCATCTCATCGAGCATGTGACGACCATGGCCCGACTGCATCGCGAAAACCGATACGACCGGATCTCCACGGATATCGAGACCATCCTCGGCAGACCGGCCCTTGATGTTCGTGATTTCGCCGAGAACAACCCTCAGCTGTTCCAGTAGGCCGGGCCTTCCGGCCGCGGCATCGATCCAGCTGCGTCCGTTGCACTTTCAGCCCGGCACGCGCTGCGAGATCCATGGCTCGCTGCGACTCGGCCCTGTGCTCCTCCGCGCAGCACCATCGCTCAGCCATCGGCATCGTGCCGAGCCCTGACGCACCGACGGGCGCAGGCCCGTCCGTCAATCATGACCCCGTATTTCGAAATGGAACCGCAAGATGACCGTCGTAAAAGCTGCCGCAGTCCAGATCAGCCCCGTGCTCTACAGCCGCGCGGGCACTGTTGAAAGGGTCGTTCAGAAGATCCGCGAGTTGGGAACGAAGGGCGTCCAGTACGCGGTCTTCCCCGAGGCCGTCGTGCCCTACTACCCGTACTTCTCTTTCGTGCAGGCCCCCTACGCCATGGCAAAGGAGCCGTTGCGCCTGCTCGAAGAGTCGGTGGCCGTGCCGTCCGCCGAGACCGACGCGATCGCCGAGGCCGCGAGGGAGGCTCACATGGTCGTCTCGATCGGTGTCAACGAGCGTGACGGCGGCACCATCTACAACACACAGCTGCTGTTCGACGCGGATGGCACGCTGATCCAGCGCCGCCGCAAGATCACGCCGACCTATCACGAGCGGCTGGTCTGGGGCCAGGGCGACGCTTCCGGCCTGCGCGCGGTGGACAGCGCCGTCGGTCGTGTCGGCCAGCTCGCCTGTTGGGAGCACTACCAGCCGTTGGCACGCTACGCGCTGATCGCCGACGGCGAGCAGATCCACGCGGCGATGTATCCCGGGGCCTTCGGCGGCCAGCTGTTCGCGGAGCAGATCGAGGTCAACATTCGCCAGCACGCACTGGAAGCGGCTTGTTTCGTCGTCTGCGCAACCGCCTGGCTCGACAACGACCAGGTGGGGCGAATCGCCGAGGACACCGGCGGCCCGGCGCTTTCCGGCGGCTTCTTCACCGCAATCGTCGATCCCGAAGGACGCGTCGTCGGCAAGCCGCTGACGTCCGGCGAGGGTGAGGTCATAGCCGACCTGGACTTCGCGCTGATCGACCAGCGTAAGCGTCTGATGGATGCGCGCGGCCACTACAGCCGTCCGGAACTGCTCAGCCTGCGGATCGACCGCACTCCGACGGCCCACCTCCACGAGACAGGGGCTCCTGCGACGGTCCAGAGCGCTTCCGCGGTGCCAGAAGACCGCTCCGCCATGACCCGCTGAGCCGTTCCCACTCGTGTTGCATCCGCGTACGACGCAGGTCAACACGGCTGGCCCGGGGTGACCGTGCTGTGCGGCATCGCGACGGGAGGATCCACGACGCCGTCAACGCCGTTGGTTCTTCCCCGGCTCGACAAGAGCGGCGGCCCAAGCCGACCCTCCAGTGGTACAGGTGTCCGATCTTCGTTCTGGCCCTACCCCGGGACCTTCCACCGCGTAAGCGGGGAAGGCCCCGACAGCGCCGAAAGAGACGAACGCGCTGGTCAGGGTTCATTTCCCTAGCACTTGCTGATGTTCAGCGCCAGGCCGTACAAGCGGGCGCCGGACGCGACAAGCCCACTGACCTGCGGGATCCCTGGGATTTTCTTGATCTATTCGGCCACGGGGGACTTCTGGGTGATTTCCGGCCGGTGGCGGTCCTTCAGCCACGCGTCCATGGCGGCGAGACCGCGTTGACCTGCGCCGGGCATGAAGTGAGCGTAGTGGTCGAGGGTGACCTTCGGCGTCGAGTGCCCGAGCCACTTGGAGAGGCTGACAACGGACTCGCCGGCCTCCAGCTGCACGCTCGCGCAGGTGTGGCGGAGTACGTGGAACATGTCCTCGCGCGGGGCGGCGTAGAGGGGGACGCGGCGAACGCGGCCTCCGTCCCGCCGCAGCTTCTCTCCGACGGGTTTGATGATGCCGGCGGCGGCGAGGGCCGGTTTCCAGCTGCGGTCGTTCCAGGTGCGGTAGTAGATTCGGTTGCTGTGCGAGGTGGTGAGGACCAGGTTCACCGTGACCGGCTTCCGCTGGCGCTCCTCCAGGGTGGTGGTCGGAGGCTCGGGGTTGCGCCATGGGAGAGTGCACGGGATGGGCGGGAACCGGCGGAAGTGCTCGTGTGCCCGTACGGCGAGGTTGGTCGGGAGGGGTACGTCGCGAGTCTTGCGTCCTTTGGGAAGTGAGAAGTAGGGGCGTCCCTTGATGTCCCACTTGAGCTGCCGCCGGATGCGCACGACGCCCGCCTTGAAGTCGAAGTCCTCTTCGGCCAGGCCGAAGGCTTCGCCTTGGTGGAGCCCCAGCCCGATACCCAGGTCGACAGCGAACCGGTAGCGCTCCTGTAGCCCCGATCGGACTGCGTCAACGACCTCACGGTCCCAGGCCTTGGCCCTCTTCTCTGTGGGCCGCGGGGGCTTGACGCTGTTCTTGGCCTTCATGGGATGCCGTAGCAGGCGTTGATCGTCCACCGCGCTGCCGAGGATCGACGACAGATGTCCCCAGATCACTTCCGCTGTCGTCTCCTCGACCCTGGACAGCAAGGCGGACTTGAAGGAGCGCAGGGCTGCCGCGTCGATCTCGCGCAGCGGAAGGTTACCCACCAGCGGGATGATGTGGTTCCAGATGCGGCTGCCCAGGGGACCCGCGGTCGAGGGCTCGTCGGCTCGTGCCGACCACCAGTGGTCCACGATGTAGGCGGTGAGCGAGATCTCGCCCCGGCGCGGGTCGACGAAGTCGCCGCGACCGGAGTCGGTCTGGGCGGTGGCGAGCCACTGCTTGGCGTCCTCGCTCGTGTCGAAGGCACGGTCCTGGACTCCGGGGATTCCCTTGACCCGGTACCGATTACCGCTGCCGTAGCGGGCGGTGCGTTCGCGTTTGCCGGTTTCCCTGTTCGGCCGCTTCTTGAGCCAGCGGTCTTCTATGTAACCGGCCATTCAGTGATCCTCCGTGCGTGCGTGCGTCGCGTGTTGGTCGGTGGCAACGCACTTTGAACCGTTCCGGGTTCGGTAGAGACTTCAGATTGTGGTTGTGACCTGGGGTTTGGTGGTTGCGCGGTAGTAGTTGGTCTCGTATTCGGCGGGT
>NZ_JBHZAN010000050.1:0-54138 GCF_042754285.1 Streptomyces sp. NPDC059224 | reverse complement strand
GGCTGGCCGAAGGGGATGCGGCTGATCGTCCGCAAGGAACGGCCACACCCCGGCGCCCAGTTGAGGATCACGGACGCGGACGGCATGCGGATCACGTGCTTCGCGACCAACACCACCGGCCTGCCGATCGCCGAGCTCGAACTCCGTCACCGGCTCCGGGCCCGGGCCGAGGACCGAATCCGAGCCGCCCGGGCCACCGGCCTGCGCAACCTGCCCCTGCACCACACAGCCCAGAACAAGGTCTGGCTGGAGATCGTCCAGATCGCGCTCGACCTCCTGGCCTGGATGCCCATGCTCGCCCTGACCGACCAGGCCCGTCTTTGGGAGCCCCGCCGACTGCGGTTCCGCCTGTTCTCCGCGGCCGCCCAGCTCGTCACCACCGGCCGACGCCGCATCCTCCGCCTCGCCCGCCACTGGCCCTGGACCGGCGAGATATCCGCCGCCCTTGAACGACTTGCGCTCCTGCCGAACCCCGGCTGACCAGCTGATTCGCCTGTCCCTACAAGAAGAGGAACCAGCCCGGAGCAGTGGGACCCGGCGTCCACCCGAGGCGACACTCGGGCCCTCGGAATGCCCGCCATCAGCCACCGAAAGCGAAACGGTCCACCGACTCCGTCGGCGGACCGTCATGCAAGATCGAGGCTAGCAGTCCGGGATGCCAACCGGGCGGCCTCCTCGCGCCGCGCCCGGCTGCGGGGGAATTTGCCTGCTCCGGGGTGATGCGAGTCCGCAGAAATTCCTGCAGTTCAGCCTCCGATACGTGCTCACTTGTGCCTGCCACGTTAGCGCTGCGGGCAGTGCGGATCCCCGGCCGTGGGGGGCTATGCCGTACCCCCGGTAAAGCGCGCCCGGGGACGAAGCGTTCTCTTCCACGGCATCCGAACCGGTGGTGCTCTAGACGTGCCGCTAGCCCCCGGCCACCAGGCTGGTGAAGAAGCGAAATGGACAAGTACATATCTCGTTCGGAGATCTTCATGAATTCCTCGTCCTCGCATCGCAAGGTCGTCCTGGTGACCGGTGCGTCCAGTGGCATTGGCGAGGCGAGCGCCCGTCACCTTGCTGCCGCCGGACACCACGTCGTCCTCGGCGCCCGGCGCGTTGACCGCCTCATCCAACTGGTCAGTGAGCTCACCGAGGCCGGCCACGACGCCGAATACGCACAGCTGGATGTCACCGACTTCGAGAGCGTGAAAGCCTTTGTCGACGGCGCGCTGACCCGCCACGGGCGAGTCGATGTCCTGGTCAACAACGCCGGCGTGATGCCGCTGGCCCTCATGCAGGACCTGCGCGTCGACGAGTGGAACCAGATGATCGACGTTAACCTGCGCGGCGTACTGCACGGAATCGCAGCGGTCCTTCCCGGCATGCGCGAGCGCCAGTCCGGTCACATCATCAACGTCGCCTCCACCGCTGCACACCGCACGGACCCGACCGGGGTCGTCTACTGCGCAACCAAGTTCGCCGTTCGCGCTGTCTCCGACGGCCTGCGCCAGGAGACCACCGACCTCCGCGTCACTGTTGTCTGTCCAGGCCTCACCCACACCGAGCTGATCCATTCCGGAGGCGACGAGCAGGTACAGGGTGCGGTGCGCGCAGCACTCGATGCAGTTGGCATCAGCCCCTCGGCCATCGCCGAAGCCATCGGTTACGCCGTCGCCCAGCCAGCCAGTGTCAATGTCAACGAGATCATCGTCCAGGGCACCGCGCAGGTCTGACGTCGTGCCGACCGCTGCTGAAACACCACGCCCTCAGCATCCACAAGGGTCCAGATCGCTGATGCAGGCCGGACAAGACATCACACGCTCAGCAACAAGGAAGAAGCAGACATGACCCAGCAGTTTGCAGGCAAGTCGGCGCTCGTCACGGGTGGCGGCAGCGGCATAGGGCGGGCGTCCGCCCTGGCCCTCGCCATCGAAGGAGCACTGGTGACGGTCGCGGGCCGCACCGTGAAGACCCTGCAGGAGACCGTTCGTCTCATCGAGGCCTCCGGCGGGTCGGCCCGCTATGTGGTCGCTGACATGAGTGACGAGGCCCAGGTGGAAAAGGCTGTCCAGTCCGCTGTTGCGGACACCGGCCGCCTGGACATCAGCCTTAACAACGCGGGCTACGACGGCGAGCACCAGCTCACCCAGGACTACTCCACCGAGATGCTCGACCGTATGATCGCCATCAACGTGCGTGGCATGTTCCTGCCAATGAAGTACGAGCTGCGGCACATGGTGGCACAGGGCTCCGGCGTAATCGTGAACATGTCCTCCGGTGCGGGGCTGGTGGGCGTTCCGGGGTTTTCCGGCTATGGCGCCACCAAGGCCGCCGAGGTCGCCATGACCAAGAGCTCCGCGATCGAGGCCGCGACCCACGGCATCCGCATCAACGCCATCTGCCCCGGCCTGGTGGAAACCCCGATGATCGCGGACCTGCCACCGGACTACCGCAAGCAGCTCGACGCCGCCCACCCCCTGGGCCGCATCGCCCGCGCCGAGGAGATCGCCGATGCCGTGGTCTGGCTCGCCTCCGACAAGTCCAGCTTCGTCACCGGCATCGCCCTGCCCGTCGACGGCGGCTACACAGCCCCCTAACGAATCGATCGTGCTCAATGTCCACGACCACCCGCAGCTGCGCCCCGGGGCCCGCACCGGCGTGTGGTGCGCGACCAAGCTGGCCACCGACGCCGGCGGATGGCGGCAGATCAACCGCGGCGGGCACCCGATGATGTGGCCGATCTCCTGGCCCGGCGACACCGGCTTCACCGACCCCGCCAACACGCGGCATCCCTCCGGGGATCTCGCCGCCGCCGACCAGGTCGCCGCCGTCGTAGCAGCCACCGGGGCCTGCGCCGATCCAGAACGGCAAGACCGTAGCCCGGCAGCAGTTCCCGGATGTGCTGCCCTACGCCGTCGGAACCCCTGCCGGTACGGCTTCAACGGCCGCACCCTGGCCGACAACGCGTCCGAGGCGATGCTCTCGCTCGTGACCAACACGGCCGTGCCGTCCGGGCTCAAGCCGTCCGTCGCCCAACATCTGCGGACCGACCACTTCCCGTACATCGTGCCCGCGTGACCATCCCCTTCCGCACCATCGCGAAAACAACCCCACCGCAGGGACTTCGAAAGAGATGCCATGCCTTTCATAACCGTCGGCCAGGAGAACTGCGCGCCGATCGAGCTGTACTACGAAGACCATGGGACGGGCAGGCCCGTCGTACTCATCCACGGATTTCCGCTCAGCGGCCGGGCCTGGGAGCGGCAGGAACGTGCCCTGCTGGCGGCCGGGCGCCGGGTCATCACCTACGACCGTCGCGGCTTCGGCCGCTCGAGCCAGCCCACCACCGGCTACGACTACGACACCTTCGCCGCCGACCTCGACAAGCTCCTGACCGCCCTGGACCTGCGCGACATCGACATCGCCGGGCACTCCATGGGCGGCGGCGAGATCGCCCGCTACCTGGGCACCTACGGATCCGGGCGGGTCCGGCAGGCCGCGATCATCTCCGGGGTACCGCCGTACCTGCTCAAGACCCCGGAAACGCCTCATGGGGTGCCCCAGGAGGTCTTCGACCAGATCGCAGCGGCGCTGACCACGGACCGGCTGGCGTACTTCACCGAGTGGAACAAGAACTTCTTCAACCTCGATGAGACACTCGGCTCCCGGATCAGCGCCGAGGCTGTCCAGGACGCCTGGAACACCGCGGCCGGCGCCTCACCCACCGGAACCATCGCCTGCGTGGCCACCTGGCACACCGACTTCCGCGCCGATCTACCCAAGATCGACGTCCCGGTGCTAGTCCTCCACGGCACCGCCGACCGTATCCTGCCGATCGAGGCCTGCGGTCCGCGCTCCCACGAACTCATCGTCAACAGCAAGTACGTGGCCATCGAAGGCGCTGACCACGGCCTGTGCTGGACACACGCCGACGAAGTCAACGCCGAGTTGCTCCGGTTCTTCGACTGACCCGATCGGGCCGACGACCGGCAATCAGCAGATGCCACCGAGCCCCTCCCCCGATCCTTGGGCCCTCGTGGTCGTTGCAACACCCCAGCTCAGAGAAGTGGCTGGGGTGACCGTAACCCTGACTCGTGAGCGGGAGGTATATCTCCAGCTCACGAGTCGGGGTTACGGCAACTCGGAAGCTTGCCGGATCGTCGGGATCAACCGGCGGACCGGCAAGCGATGGCATCACGGTCACCACTCGCCGGCCTACGGCAAGCCGAAGCCGCCCATCACGGCAGAGGCCCCGGCGGCCGGCCTGTCGCGCTACCTCCGGGAGGTGCGCGGTCTGGAACCCCGCCGTCAAATGATCACGTGGGTCATGGGCACCGTGCCAGGCGCGGCAGCTGCAGGACGTCCAGGAAGCATCCGACGATCATCGTGGGCGGGTCATGGTGTGCAGGAGCCGAGGCGTGGTGGTCGGTACCTCCTGTGGCGCGCGCCGGCGAGGCTCCGCAGGTTCCGGGACGCCAGGGAGAAGAATTGAGGGCACGCACGAGAGCGTCGAGGGCCTGTTCGGAGGGCCGGACGTCACGTTCCTGCTCCATGCCCTGGCGGTGGTCCGCGTTCACCCCGGCCGGCAGAGCCAGAGCTTCCCGCCGCAGCCCGGCGATGCGCCGCCTCGGGCTGGGTTCCAGGCCGATGTCCGGGCACCAGCCGGGTCCGCAAAAACTCAATGAGAAGCAGAAGCAGGTAAACAGGGCGGCCGCGTAGCCGAGACCGCCCGGGGTGGGAACGCGCCCTGCTGGCACGGCTTCAGGAAGCAGCCCGCCGAACACAGTGCCGGCCCGGGCATCGACGGGGTGGTGGACCCAGCCCGGTGGAAGAGCTGGTCGGTGTCCGGCTGAGACGAATGGTTCGGTGGCCGTCAGCGGTCTGGGAGGCCGGACCTGCGGTCAGCGGTAGCTTGGCGGGTACTCGCTCTCGGGTACACCATTGATGCTCGCGGCGCGCAAGACGAGGTCGTGGTCGGTGAGCGAGGCAGGATGCTCTGTCATGAAGGCAACTGCGCGCAGGCGGGTCGCCACCTCGACGTCCGTGGCAGAGGCCGCGGTGACTTGTCGCACGGCCCAACCGCGCGTCCGCTCGGCGTCCGTGGCGGGCGCCGGGGCGAGCCCGAGCCGCACTGCGTCGGCGGCCGTCGACGTCTGCCAGGCGGCCTCAACGACCACTCTCTGAGCCGCTAGGAACTCCCACGCGGGCACGTCCGGATCAGGATCTGCACAGAGGTAGGCGGACAGGCAGGAAGCGTGCAGAGCGGCGGACGACATGCCCTGGCCGTACACGGGATTGAACGACGCGACGGCGTCGCCCACGACGGCCAGCCGGGCGGGGAACCGCTCGAGCCGCTCGAAGTGCCGCCACCTGCTGTCCGCGTGACGGTACGGTCGAACCTCTCCGAGTGGCCGGCCCTTGATCGCTTCCTGGAAGATCTCCGGCAGGACCCGGCACCACGCGGCGAAGTCCTCAGTCGTCGGCTCGCCCGCCCCGCTGCCGAAGAAGGCCAGCATCAGCGCCCACTGGTCATGCTCAATCGCATTGACGGCCGCCCCGGCCAACCCGCCGGACGCAAAGGCGGGGCTGTGGCGGAACACGCCGTTGAGTGGGCCGCGCCAGTCGGTGGCGCGAGAGAAACGGGCGGTCAGGTAGCGGATGTCGACCGGGATGCGGTCCATGAGCGGCGGCTCCCAGCCGTCCCGGGCCAGCCAGTTGGCCAGACGACTGGCTCGTCCGGTCGCGTCCACGACGAAATCGGCCGGCTGTATGTGCTCACCGGCCGACGCCGTGCGCCAGCGCACGGCCTTGACGGCGCCGTCCCCGTAGAGCAGGCCGGCAACCTGCCCGATCACATGCACCACGTTGTCCAGGGCCAGAACTCGTTGCCGCACAAGTGCTTCCAGGAACGGACGGCTGAAGGTCACCAAGTCCGTGTTCGGTGTGACGATCTGCTCGACCCCGTCCACGTAGGTGGCTGTCTGCTCCGGACGGCAGTGCACAGCGCCCGCGGCGACGGCCTGCGCGACGATGCCCGGGAAGAACCGTTCCAGCTGTGCGCGCCCTCCGGGCAGCAGGCCGTGGACCTGGTACCCCTGCGGAACCCCCGGCCGCCACTGGGCTCCATCCGTGGCGCTCGAACTGTCGCGTTCGATAATCAGAACACGGTCGGCATGGTCGGCCAGGACCCGCGCGGCCAGCAGGCCCGCGATGCCTCCGCCAAGGACGCATACCGTCCCGAGGAAGCGCCGGGGGTTCTCCGGTGCCGCCGTCGTGGCGAGCCGGGCGAAGACAGTTCTGGGGTCGGTGTGCACAGACGCTCCGTGGGTGTACAGGGGGTTACGGCGCCCCGGTGACGTCGGACCGTCGCCTGGGCAACGACTGGCACCGCACCGGTAAAACGCCCGAACCTTGTCCTCTGGGCGCAGCCGAGCGCCGCGCCACGGAAGGGACCTCTCAGTCGTCCGTTGCTCGCAACGCTGCCGGTCGGGCGGGTCGGTATGGCGGATCACCGGGCTCGGTCATCACTGCCGTGGCGCCATCGTAGGCTCTTCTGACAGAACGGCGGGGCGGCCAAAGGGGGCCTGTTGGACCCCCTTTGTGAGGGCCGTGGGCGAGCCACGAGTGTGGTTAGTGAGTGACTGGCAGACGCCGCATTCGCGCGCTTCGACGAGCGTGGATACGAGCAGACGACCGTCGACGACATCGCCGAGAGAGCGGGACTCGGGCGCACCACGTTCTTCCGGAACTACCGCTCCAAGGAAGACGTGATTTTCCCCGGCCATGACCGGCTCCTGGAGTTGATCAGAGATCGGCTGGCTACCTCGAGCCACAGCACCGCTCTGGTCGCCGTGTCAGGGCGCACAGTTGCTGCTGATGCTGTTGGGTAGCGGATCCGACCCGAAGGTCTTCCCCTGCGCGGAGCGCATGCGCCCCTATCGGCCGAACGTCCGTCACCACCTCGCATTCGATGCCGGCCGTCGCCGCTGTCCGGGCGCGTCCTTGGCTCGCGCAGAAGCAGCGGTGGCCTTGCAGGTAAGAGCCAGTCGACTGTCGGGAGTGCGTCTGGAGGACGGTGGGAGCGAGCCCCCGATGCTGGGTCTGCTGTCCTTCCGGGCTCCCCTCGACGTCACCGTCAGTCGGTGAAACCTGCGGCCTACGGGGTGATAGGCCGCTGCGCCATTACTCGCCGTCGACGGCGAGCGCAGCGGTGTGATGCACGCGCCCGACGCGGCTGATGGCATGCACTTCGTCAAACTTTGCCGTCTACCGCGCATGTCGTTGCCAGTCACAGCGATCGGCTCCAGCTCGGTAGACTCGCTACCAGCCTCGCGGGAGGGAACCGAGTTCCCTTAAATCTGATCCTGAGTGTCACGCGTGTGAGGGTGAGGCCATACGTCCTCGAGTTGCTGCACAACGCGCCACATTGGCGTGTCAGTGCGGGCCACGATGACGACAGATTCTGCGCCAGTGCCCCAGGTGCGGTGCACGAGATCGAGGGCCCTGTCCACGACCGCAACGGCATCCCCGGTACCTCCGGAGCGGAGCCAGGCACGCAGTCCGTAATTGTGGGCCGCCACTACCGCTGCGGCCGCCGTGCAGGCGCGGGCGCCACCATCGGGCAGTGTCGCAAAGCGGCGCTCCAGATACGAGGCCAGAGCCCGCTCGTATTGCCAGACGACCGAGATCTCGTGGTTCTTGAGAGCGGGCACACTGCGGGTCAGCGCGTAGCGTCGCACGGAGAAGTCCGGGTTGGCGGCATACATACGGACGACTAGCCGGGCTGCCCCGCACGCCCGCCCTATTGGATCGGGGTCGACAGAGCCCTGATTCAGGTAGTCGACCATCCCGGTGAGCGCTCGCTCATGATCCGGGAAAACCACTGCTTCCTTCGTCGGGAAGTAACGGAAGAAGGACCGTCGCCCCACGCCAGCTCGGCGCACGATGTCATGAATCGTCGTGGCGTCGTAGCCGAACTCGGCGAACAGGTCGAATGCTGCGGAGACGAGCTCCTCGCGGATCGATGACTGCTGCGCTTCCCCCTCTGTGGTCTCACGTCTCGCACGCTGCTGGGGCCGGCCGATCTGATCGCTCACAACAAGAACGTATACCCCCTTCCCTGCCGTGGCACTCAGTACGCATAATTAGGGTACTGAGTGCCGAGAGGTCCAGGTGCCTCTTACTCGCCTTCGACCTGTTCCAGATCGGACGAGCGAGCAGAGCCGCGCACCCTGCCGGTCGAGCACTCGAGGGTGTCAACCCCTCGCTGCTGCCGTCCCCGGGCCGGTCGGTGTGCTGCGCTGCTTGCCGCTTCCCCGCGCGGCAAGCACTCCTCCCCCTTCACACAGCGCCTTGCGGCACATGCCGCACCAACCCTGAACCAACGAGGAATCAATGGACAACTTCGACCTGTACCGCCCGTCCGAGGAGCACGACATGCTCCGTCACGCCGTCCGCTCGCTGGCGGAGGCGAAGATCGCACCGCACGCCGCCGCGGTCGACGAGGACTCACGCTTTCCGCAGGAGGCGCTGGAGGCCCTGGTCGCCAATGACCTGCACGCGGTGCACGTACCGGAGGAGTTCGGCGGCGGAGGCGCCGACGCGCTCGCCACCGTGATCGTGGTCGAGGAGGTGTCCCGCGTCTGCGCGTCCTCCTCCCTGATCCCGGCCGTGAACAAGCTGGGCTCGCTCCCGGTGATCCTCTCCGGCTCCGAGGACCTGAAGAAGAAGTACCTGTCGCCGCTCGCCAAGGGCGACGCGATGTTCTCGTACGCCCTCTCCGAGCCGGACGCCGGTTCCGACGCGGCCGGCATGAAGACCAAGGCCGTCCGCGACGGCGACCACTGGATCCTCAACGGCGTGAAGCGCTGGATCACCAACGCGGGCGAGTCCGAGTACTACACGGTCATGGCCGTCACGGACCCCTCGAAGGGCATCTCCGCCTTCGTCGTCGAGAAGTCCGACGAGGGCGTCTCCTTCGGCGCCCCGGAGAAGAAGCTCGGCATCAAGGGCTCCCCGACCCGCGAGGTCTACCTCGACAACGTCCGCATCCCCGCCGACCGCATGATCGGCGAGGAGGGCACCGGCTTCGCCACCGCCATGAAGACCCTGGACCACACCCGCATCACCATCGCCGCCCAGGCCCTCGGCATCGCCCAGGGCGCCCTCGACTACGCCAAGGGCTACGTCCAGGAACGCAAGCAGTTCGGCAAGGCCATCGCCGACTTCCAGGGCATCCAGTTCATGCTCGCCGACATGGCCATGAAGATCTCCGCCGCCCGCGCCCTGACCTACCAGGCCGCCGCCGCCTCCGAGCGCGGGGACGCCGACCTGACCTACCTGGGCGCCGCGGCCAAGTGCTTCGCCTCGGACGTGGCGATGGAGGTCACCACGGACGCCGTCCAGCTCCTCGGCGGGTACGGCTACACCCGGGACTACCCGGTGGAGCGCATGATGCGCGACGCGAAGATCACGCAGATATACGAAGGCACGAACCAGGTGCAGCGCATCGTCATGGCCCGCAATCTGCCCGCCATCTGAGGAGTTTGACCATGCCAACACAGGCAACTGACGTGGACGCAGTAGGCGTAGTGGGCTGCGGGCTCATGGGTTCGGGAATCGCGGAGCTGTGTGCCCGGAAGGGTCTCGACACACTGGTCTACGAAGCCAACGCAAGGGCTCTCGAAGCCGGAATGAGCAGGATCGAGAGTTCCCTGTCGCGTGCTGTGGAGCGGGGCAAGCTGACGTCGGATGACCGCGACGCAGCACTACAGCGCATTTCCTTCACGACGGACATCGCGGACTTCACCGACCGCGACCTGGCGATCGAGGCGGTACCCGAAGACGAAGCGCTCAAGCTGCGCGTGTTCGCCGATCTCGACAAGGCACTGGCCCGTCCCGAGGCTCTGATCACGTCGAACACGTCCTCCATCCCCATCATGAAGCTCACCGCCGCCACCAATCGCCCCGGCCAAGTGGTAGGGCTGCATTTCTTCAATCCCGTGCCCGTCCTCGACCTGGTGGAACTGGTCCCTTCTCTGGTGACCAGCGACTCAGCTTGGGAACGCCTGCGCGCCTTCGTGACAGACACCCTGAACCGGCATGTGATTGTTTCCCAAGATCGGGCGGGATTCGTCGTCAACTCCCTGCTGGTCCCCTACATTGTCTCGGCCATCCGCATGTTCGAGTCGGGCTTCGCGACCGCCAACGACATCGACGAGGGCATGGTCCACGGCTGTGCCCACCCCATGGGCCCACTGCGGCTGGCCGACCACATAGGCCTCGACACAACTCTCGCTGTGACCGAATCGCTGTATGCAGAGTTCCGCGAGCCCCACCTGGCTCCGCCGGCGCTGTTGTCACGGATGGTGCAGGCAGGCCACCTGGGCCGCAAGACCGGCAAGGGCTTCTACAAGTACCTGAGTGGTAAGGCCGCGTAGCGGAATCCGCCAACGACAGCTAACACGCGCTGAAAGACGAGGACCGTAATCAACCTCCACCGCGCGTCAACCACTCAGTCTCCGTCCGCGGAGAGGGGCTCCGCTGCGGCCGCGCAGTCCACGCTCGGCCGTAGGGGAACCGGTTATCGCGAGGCAGATCATGGCTTCCGGGCGTGCGCAAGGATTTCGTAGTCGCGTGCCAGGCGGCGGTAGAGCATGAGTTAGCGGTAGGTGCGCGCGACCGTCCAGCGTCTCGGGATCAAGGTGGATCACTCGGTCCCAAGAGTGCGCTGGACGATCGCGAGGGTCGATGCCGAGGGTGGCGGCCTGCTCGACGAAGTACTTGCGACAACCGCCGTCGCCCCAGACTGCGCGGTCGTGGGTGGGCGACGGCGATCTGGCTGACTGAGCGTTTGGTCCGGTGATTCGTGTTTGGTCCCGGGTCAGGTTCCGCGCCAGTTCGGGGTGGCTTCGCCGGTGAGTCTGCGGGCCATGAGGTCGATCATCGCGAGGTGGATCATGGCTTCGGAGCGGTGCGGGTGTCTCTCGTAGTCGCGGGCGAGGCGTCGGTGGTGTATGAGCCAGCCGATGCTGCGCTCGATGGCCCACCGTCTCGGGTTGATCGTGAACCCGCGGGCGCCGGTCCGCTCGCGGCATGGTCTTTCCTCAACGTTGTTGCATTCACGCTCTGTTGGGAGGCGTCCTGCGTCGTATGGCGACCACGGCGCCTGCGCCCAGGACGGCGGCGCCGGCGACAGTCCACGGGAGCCACGACGCCCCGCCCGCGGCTTCTTCTTGAGTGGCCACCACTGATGCAGGCGATGCCGCGGCAGTCGGCGCCGGCTTCGCGGTTGCTTGCTGGCGGATCTCCTCGGTCTGGGCAGCGACGGCATCCAGAACGAGTACGGGGGCAGGAAAGTCCGGCATCTTGGTACCTGCCTGCCGCTCGTTCCAGTCCGCGACCGACCCGTCCGAGTATGTCTGGGCCACGTCGAAGGCGATGCTCGCCTTCTTCGGGAGCGGCCCCACCCGTACCTCGAAGTACCGGTGTTCGTCGGGTTTGAGCTCGTGGCCCGCCGTGGCTGTCCACATGATCTGGGTCGCTCCGCCGGCAGGAGACGGAATTTCCTTGCGAGTCCAGCCGGAGGCCGGCGGAATGCCGGTGGACGCGACTCCCTTGGGGAGGGTGACGTCGACGCGGACAGTGGTCGCGTCCGCCTTCTCGGAGGGCACTCGGAACCGGAGTGCAGCCGGGCTTCCTTCCTTGGCGCCGTCGGCAAAGACCCGCACGTGTGCCGAGGCCGGCCCCGCCAGAAGGAACAGTGCTCCTGCGGCAGTTCCCAGCACTGCCGCCGCCCGGTGTGTGCGCCGGCTGGAGCGGATGCGAGGTGGGCGTGTCATGGTGGCGTGGGGCCTTTCAGCAGCAGTCGCAGTACAGAAGGTCGGCAGCCTCGACGGTGCTGTCCGAGCCGGGGTGCATGGAAGCGACCCCGGACGACATCCGAGCCAGCGTCTGTGCGGTGGCCTTGCCCTGAGAGGTGAGGGAGACGCTCACACCGGTGAAGTCGGCGAAAGCCAGGACCTGGGGGGCGTTGCCCGCAGCGTCCGCGGTGAACGACAGGAGGCGGATCTTGCTGCCGTCCTTCTGGACCGAGTAGGCCTGATAGGTGGTGGTCGGCTGAAGGCCGCGGGCTTGGAGCTGAATCATGTCGAGCCCGCTGACCGGTCGGATGGTGGCTTCCAGCTGACGGCCCTTGCCACCGGGGCGCATGGTCTCGCCCGCCGTTCCGTCGGGCAGGGTGGTGGGCACGTTGCGGGGTGCATCCCCCAGGCCCTGCCGGCCGAGGTTGGCGGCGGATCCTACGGGCGCCGCGTTGGGCACGTACACCAGGGCCTGCGGTTCCTGGCCGACACCGACCGCGCCGATGACCTTGTTGGTGGCGGTGTCGATCACGTCCACGGCGTCGGACTTCTCCATGCCCACGTACATACGGGTGCCGTCTCCGCTGGGCCACACGCCGTGCGGTGCATGACCGGTGTCGTGGATGCGGGTCACCAGCTGGGGCGTGCCGCCGGGACTGCGGCGGTAGACGAGGGTCTCATCGAGGCCGCCCACGGTCAGGTAGGCGAACGAGCCGTTCTTCGTGTTGGCGAAGTTGGGGTGGTTGGTGTCCGGACCGGTCTTCAGCACGGCCGCGACCTTCCGGTGTTCGAGGTCCACGACGCTGGCCAGGCCGACGCGCTTGTGCGCGGCCCACAGCTCCGTGCCGTCGGGTGAGATCGCCTCGTCGGAGGAGAAGGTGTCGCCGAGGCCCTTGATGTTGTAGAGGACCTTGTGGGTGCGCACGTCAACAACGGTGATCTCGGCCGCGCTGATGTGGTTGACGTAGGCGGTCCTGCCGTCGGGGCTGAGGACGACCTTGGAGGGCCCGGGGCCGACGTTGATGTTCCTGATCACACCGCCGTGCACCGCGTCGACGACGGTGACGGTGTCCCGGCCGCGGTCGGCGACCCAGAACTGCTTGCCGTCCGCGGTGAAGGTGCCCTCGTGCGAGGCACGGCCGACGTCGGTCTCGTTGATCACCTTGTTGGTGGCGGTGTCGATGATGTCGACCGTGTTGCTGGTGACGCTCACGACGCCCAGGCGCTTGTCGTCACGGGAGAAGGCCAGACCGTGCACGCCGACGTTGTCGGTGTACTGCGGGCTGAGTGTGGCGCCCAGGCGCTGCGCGCCGAGGGCGATCGTGCCGAGCGTCTTGTTGGTGGACGGGTCGATGACCGTGACCGTGTTGGAGGTCTGGTCTGCGGTGTAGACGCGGTCGCGGCCCGAAATCGGCAACGGCACCGATGTGCCGTCACCCGCGGCGGCCTTCGCTGAGCTGTGCCGGGCGGAGGCCGAGGGCGTGTCGGCCTGGGCGATGCTCACCGCTCCGATGGCTGCGGCACCGACGCCGGTCAGCACCGCGGCGGCACGCGCGGCCCTTTTGATCGAAATCACTGACAAACCTCCATTATAAGGTGCGCCCGCTGGGCGCGTCGAGGAGGGGCCAGGCATGTTGCCGGCCCTGATTCGGGTGGTCGATGACGGGGTGGGAACTGGCCCCGTGTCAGGAGTTGCGGTGTGGTCCCACTGCGGCCTGGGCAACGAAGTGCCCGTCCGCGTCCTGGACGTACAGCGTGGTGATGGTGTCCTTGCGCATGGCGGTGGTCAGGTGGACGCGCATGGGGCCGTCGCTCGGCCCACTCGGCTGCACACTGCCGGCCTGCACTCGGTCACCACGGGAATTGCCTGTCATCAGCCGGTAGGTGGTGCCGTCCCGCAGCCCGGACAGCGACACGGGGATCTCGGTGCCCCAGGGGTGCGAGATCATCTCACCGTCCTGGGCGACTTGAACCGCGGCGACGGAAGTGCGGGTGTCATTGCCGGAGGTTGCCACGACCGTCACGAAAGCCGCGCACGCCGCCAGCACCAGAGATGCGATTCCGGCCGCCATCCGGCGGCGGATGCGCCCCCGCTTCTGCGACAGGACACCGGCTGATGCCCGGCCAGCGTCGGGAAGGGCGGACGGGACACGGAGGGAGTCCGCACGCTCGAAGGTCCGCACCACCCGGCGCACTCCTTCTGCTTCCTCGGAGCACCCCTCGCACGACGCCACGTGGCGGGCCAGCGGAGCGGGCAACGGCTTGCCCAGCAGCAGGAGTTCGGTGACCTCCTCGCGGATCGCGGTGCAGAAGTCGTTCATGGTGCCAGCCATCCGTTCTGGTCGAGAATGCCGCGCAGCGCACGGATGCCGTGGTAGAGGCGGCTGCGGGTGCTGGAAGCCGGGATGCCCAGCTCGTCGGCCAGGTCGGCGCAGGTCCTGCCCAGGAAGTACACCTCGATGATCACTTCCCGGTGCTCGGGGCTCAGCCGGTCCAGCGCCTCACGCAGCTCTATGCGTGCAAGCAACTGGTCGTACGGGTCGACCTCGGCAGCCGCCTGCTCCCGCTCCGCTTCCTCCGCATGGGCCACGGCCGGCCGGATCCCACGACGCCGGTGCGCGTCCACGACCGCGTTGCGGGCAATCGCGTACAGCCAGGTCCGCAGGCTGCTCCGCCTGCTGTCGAAGGAATCCGAGGCGCGCCAGGCCCGCAGGAACACTTCCTGCACGACCTCTTCCGCCAGCTGAGCGTCACCAAGTTGGTTATGGGCGAAGCCCAGGAGCTCTCCGCCATACTCGCTGTAGGCGGCTCGCACCCCGGCTTCACTATTCAATGACGGGTCTTCTGCATTTCTCCGCCAGACGCGCCATGTCCGGACGCCCACTACGAGCACCTGCCGTTCCCGGCATGCCACGCGTTCATCCAGCATCCTCCGATCCGGCCTTGCTCGATTGCGCGAGGGGATACGCAGCCGAAGAAAGCAGCGTTGTCACCCAGGTGTGTGCCCTGAGTCACGTCTTAAGGATGAGAGGTCACCGCGTGATCGCTGGACCGCTCGATCCGGCATGCGTGGCATAGCGACTGCTGCACTGGGATGCGACACCAAGGCAAAGATGCGCGGCCTGCGGGATGACTGCACGTTCCTCGCGCGCGAGGTCATCCCCTGAGGTAGCACTCGGCGCCAAGGTCGCGTACTTCAACAGCCCGGACGGCACGGATCTGAAGACCATCCAGCCTCACGGCGAATCCGTGCGCTGCCCCGGCGTCAGTTCACGCAGGTGGTCACCGGCTCCACCCAGGGCATCGGATACGCCATCGCCGTCGGCCTCGCCCGCGCCGGAGCCCGGGTCGCCGTCAACGGCCGGGGCGCGGAGCGCGTCACGGACGCGGTGGACCGGATGCGGGTCGACTCCGGCGACGACGTCGTCGCCACCGCGGGTGGCCGTGCTGGAGGCCGTCCCCTCGGTCGACATCCTGGTCAACAACCTCGGCATCTTCGGCTCCGCCGCCCCGCTGGAGATCGATGACGCCGAGTGGCGCCGCTACTTCGAGGCGAACGTCCTCTCCGCCATCCGGCTCATCCGCGCTTATCTACCCGCCATGACGGAACGGGGCTGGGTCGCATCCTCAATCTCGCCAGCGACTCGGCCGTGGTCATCCCCGCCGAGATGATCCATTACGGCATGACCAAGACCTCGCTACTCGCCGTCAGCCGCGGCTTCGCCAATGAGGCCGCCAGCACGGGCGTGACCGTCAACTCCGTCATCGCCAGCCCGACGCACACAGGCGGCGTCGAAGACTTCGTCCGTGAGTTGGTCGGTGACGAGCCGCCCTGGGACGCGGCACAGCGCGAGTTCATGATCAAGCACCGCCCGCAGTCCCTGATCCAGCGCCTCATCGAGCCCGAGGAGATCGCCCACATGGTCGTCTACCTCGCCTCGTCCTACGCGTCCGCGACCACCGGGGGCGCCCTGCGCGTCGACGGCGGCTACGTCGACTCGATCCTGCCCTGAGCAACCGGCAACCGTCGGCTCCCGGCTCCAACGCCTGTGTCGGCCGGGGCGTCCTTCGCTCACGCTGAAGATGCCCCGGCCACTGGTCATTTCTCCGGCGCACGACATCGCGAGCAAGCGCCGGTAGCAACCGGTGGATGCGATCAGGACCCACGTGCCCGGCTTCCTCGCCCAGCGTCCAGCCGTATTCCGCTCCAGCGGAGCGACCAGGCCTCGCATGTAAGCCAGCGCAGACTGGCGCGGCTCCTCCCGGTTAAACCGGTGGATGAACCGCTCGTGCAGAGCGTCCAGTTCACCCGCCCACAGCCTGACATCGTCAAGGTCCCCACCCATAACCACACCAACGACCGACCTGGCCCCAGTCACGACAAGCACCGTTGCAGTACTAATACTCCAGCAGCACTTTGACGTTTTCCCTGTTCAGGGGCAGTTTGGGTGAGTGTAGAGGGCTGATGACCGGCCTGTGTTGTCTTTCCCGGGCCGCCCCTCGATCGTGTGCAGCCGCCGCTGATAGTGACAGTGGTCCGGGCAGCCTCCCGGCGTGATCGACGAGCGTGCAGTTGAGATCTGGAACTACGAGCTCGAGGAACTGTTCCTGCGTACCGGCCACCGCTTCAAGCGTGTCGAGCCGCGTCGCCGGATGCGTGACTACATCCGTGGACTGCTGGGCCCGGTCGGCCGCAAGAACGGCTGGCAACTGGCCGAATACGCCGGACACCGCACACCCGACCGCCTCCAGCGGCTCCTCAACGGCGCCCGCTGGGACGCCGATGAACTCCGCGATGACCTGCAGCACTACGTAGCCGAACGACTTGGCGAACCAGACGGAATCCTCATCCTCGACGACACCGGCTTCCTCAAAAAGGGCACCACCTCCGCCGGCGTCCAGCGCCAATACTCCGGCACCGCTGGCCGCACCGAAAACTGCCAGATCGGCGTGTTCGCCGCCTACGCCACCACCCGCGGACGCGCCCTGGTGGACCGCGAGTTGTACCTGCCCAAGTCCTGGACCGACGACCGCGACCGCTGCCAAGCGGCCCACATCCCCGACGAGCGGACCTTCGCCACCAAGCCCGACCTGGCCAAGACCATGGTGCTGCGCGCGATCGCGTCACCGCTGCCGATCGCCTGGGTGACCGCAGACTCGGCCTACGGCCAGGAACACCGGCTGCGCCGCATGATGGTGCTGCGCGCGATCGCGTCACCGCTGCCGATCGCCTGGGTGACCGCAGACTCGGCCTACGGCCAGGAACACCGGCTGCGCCGCATGCTGGAGGAGACCGGCCTGGGATATGTACTCGCCGTCCCCAAGTCCCAGCAAGTGCCCCACTTCGGACGCATCGACCATCTCTTCTCGCAGGCACCAGGCGAAGCCTGGGAGAGACACTCGTGCGGCGACGGCGCCAAAGGCCCGCGCATCTACCACTGGGCCGCCCTGCAGATCACCTCCATCGAGGACTTCGACGGCGAGATGCCCACCCACCAGCGGTGGGCACTGGCACGCCGCAGCATCAGCAAGCCCGAAGAGATCGCCCACTACCTGGCGCACGCACCGCTAGGCACCACCATCGAGCACCTGGTCCGCGTCGCCGGGACGCGCTGGGCCATCGAGGAAGCCTTCCAGGCCGCGAAGAACGAATGCGGCCTCGACCAGTACGAAGTCCGCCGCTACACCGGCTGGATGAGGCACATCACCCTAGCCATACTGGCGCATGCCTTCCTCGCCGTCATGGCCGCCGACGCCGCAGCAAAAGGGGCAGCAGAAACGGTTCCTGCCTCGCGCCCCTCACCGTGGCAGAAGTCCGGCGGCTCCTGGCAACTTGCCACCCACCCCTCGCCGCTGGCCAGCCCTTCCACAGCGCACGCGCGCTGAGATGGTCACACTGGCGCAGACGACGCCAAGCCGTCGCCCGCCACTGTCACTATCAGCGGCGGCTGCACACGATCGAGGGGCGGCCCGGGAAAGACAACACAGGCCGGTCATCAGCCCTCTACACTCACCCAAACTGCCCCTGAACAGGGAAAACGTCAAAGTGCTGCTGGAGTACTAAGAGCGACACCTGGGGAGATTCAAAGAGCGCCTTCAGCGGAACGGCCGTCCTTGGGTGGTTCAGGCATCGAGGAAGATGTCGAGCTTGAGGTCGGCCTCTCCTTCTGCTGCACGGTAGTGACGCAGGTCGGTAGTCCCTTCCTCGGCCAGGACTTCGTCATCGATCAGCAACTGCCCGGTGCATTGCCGTGAGTCGCGGGTGAGGATTGCGTAGGCGGCGTCTGCGACGATCTGGGGCGTGCGGGCCTGGTCGGCGCCTCCCAGGATGTTGCGGACGGCGGCGGTGTCGATGAGGGTACGAGGCCACAGTGAGTTGGCGGCGATGCCGTCCTTGGCGAACTCGTGGGCGAGGCCCAGGGTGCACAGACTCATTCCGTACTTGGCCAGGGTGTAAGCAAGGTGGGCGCCGGGCCAGTGAGGAGCAAGGTTGAGGGGCGGGGACAGCGTCAGGATATGGGGGTTGTCGGCGTTCCTGAGATGGGGAACGGCGCTGCGGCTCAGCAGGAAGGTGCCGCGGGTGTTGATGTCCTGCATCAGGTCGTAGCGCTTCATGTCGATGTGTTCGGAACCGGTGAGGTCGATGGCGCTCGCGTTGTTGATGACGATGTCGATGCCGCCGAAGCGTTCCGCCGCCTGGGTGACCGCGTTGCGGACGTCGCTGTCGACGCGGACGTCTCCCACGACAGGCAGAGCCTTTCCACCGACTTCTTCGATCTCTTCGGCGGCGGTGTAGATGGTGCCTTGGAGCTTGGGGTGCGGTTCGGCGGTCTTGGCCAGCAGGACCACGTTGGCTCCGTCGGCTGCGGCGCGCAGCGCGATGGCCAGGCCGATTCCGCGGCTGCCGCCGGACATCAGGATGGTTTTGTCAGTAAGGGTGCGGCTCATGGTGGGCTCTTTCGGCCGTTGGGCTGGAGACATGGTTCCCGTCGCGGGGTGACGAGCTCGTGCCGGGCGATGCGGCGTTTGCGGGGCTGCGGGCTGGCCCTTTCGAGCCGGGCAGATGAGCTGCCGGGGTGTGTGCTGGGCGCCTGTGGGCTGGGAAGGATCGGCCATTGGGCGCTGCGGCGCCGGATGGGGTGTGCGTCGTCGCCGGTGTGCGCGGGTCGTGAGGGTGGGTTGTCAGGTGATGCGGATGGGGTAGGAGTCCCAGGCCTGCAGGGTGTTGTTGAGCTGCCGTCGGGCCTTGTTGATGGGTTCAATGGTGCGGATTCTCTGGGCCATTGCGGTGATGATGGCTTCGGCTTCGAGGCGGGCGATGTGCTGCCCGACGCACTGGTGAATCCCTGTGCCGAAGCCGAGATGACCGGAGGGGTCTCGGGTCAGGTCGAAGGCGTCGGGGTCTTTCCATCGGCGGGGGTCACGGTTTGCTGCTGCGGCGATGACAAGGATCTTGCTGTGGGCGGGGATGGTGATGCCTGCGAACTCGACCTCCTTCTCGGTGGTGTGGAACCACTGCTGCAGGGGTGAGGACCAGCGCAGCGCTTCGTCGAAAGCCACGCGGGCGAGTTCCGGCCGGGTGCGGAGGTAGGACCACTGGTCGGGGTTCTCGGCCAGTGCGCGGATCACGGCGGTAATTCCGTGGACGGTGGTGTCGACGCCGGCGGAGAGCAGGGAGCGGACGGCGAGGGGCGCCTGCTCGTAGGTGATCTCGTGCCGGTCGGCAGCCGCCCAGATCTCGGCGCCGAAGCCGCCGGGGGTCAACGACTCCCGGCGGCAGAGCGTGGTGACCCATTCGGAGAGTTCCACGAGCCGGGTGGCGCTCCGCTGCAGGAGTGCGTTCTGGGGTCCGAAGGCGTTGAAGACGAGGTCTCCGTAGGCGAGAAGGTTCTCGCGTCCTTCGGCGGGCAGGCCGACGGCGTCGGGGAACACTTTGAGAGGGAAGGATCCGAGTGCCTGAACGGCGTCGAACTCCCTGTTCTCCACAGCCTTGTCGACGATTTGGGCGGCTTCTTCGAACCACGCGTCACGCAGTCGGCGCAGTGCGCGTGGCCCGAGGACCGTGGCAAGGACTCGGCGGGTGGCGTCGTGGGCAGGCGGATCGGTCTCCGTGGGGTTGGCCGGTGGCCTCCACGGCTTTTCTTTATAGTAGTTGGTCAGACCGACTCCGCCTCCGACCTTGAAGTGCTGCCAGTTCGTGAGGATTTCGTTCATCTCCGCGTACCGTCCGACGGCGTAGATGTCGTAGCGGTTGAGGTACACGATGGGCGCTGTCTCCCGCAGTTCCCTCTGCAGCGAAAGGGGGTTGCGGAGTGTGCGCTCGTCGAACGGGTCCGCATCGCTGCGCGGGGTCGCTGCTGGGGGTGCGGTTGGGGTGGTCACGCACTGCCTCCGGTCTCAGGTCGTCACAGGTCGAGTACGAGCTGGGCGGTGCATGATCTCGACACGCAGAGCATCATGCAGTCGTTGCGGGCACGGTCGGTGTCGTCCAGGACGGCGTCGCGGTGGTCGGGAACACCGTCCAGGACAGTCGCTTCGCAGGTGCCGCACACGCCCTGTCCGCAGGACGACAGCATTTCGACGCCGGCCTGGCGCACGACGTCGAGTACGGATTCGTCGGGTCGTACGGTCAGGGTCTGCCCGCGACGGTTGAGGCGGACGGTGAAGGGGCCCGTGTGGCGGGGTGCGGTGAGGTCCTGGGCGGCGAAGCGTTCGGTTCGCAGGGTGTGGGGCGGCCAGTCGGCGCAGGCCTTGGCCAGCGCTTCCAGCAGGGGAGCCGGTCCGCAGCCGTATATCTGGGTGTCGGTGCGGGGGCGGCCGATGAAGCCGGTGAGGTTGAGCAGGCCGTGCTCGTCCTGGGGGGCGATGTGGATGCGGGCGCCGTAGCGGTTGAGTTCGTCGCGGAAGGCCATCGACGCCAGGGTGCGGCCGCCGTAGAGGAGTCGCCAGTCGGCTCCGAGCTGATCGGCCTGCCTGAGCATGGGCAGCAGCGGGGTGATGCCTATGCCGCCCGCGATGAACAGGTAGGACGCGGAGGGCACGAGGGGGAAATGATTGCGTGGTCCGCCGAAGCCGAGGATGTGGCCGGGGGTGAGCTGCTCGTGGATCCACTCGGATCCGCCGCGGCTGGCAGGCTCGCGCAGGACACCGATGCGGTAGCGGTAGGCGTCGTACCGGTCGCCGCACAGGGAGTACTGGCGGGTCTGCCCGTTGGGCAGGATCAGGTCGATGTGCGCTCCGGGCGTCCACGGCGGGAGGCGGTGCCCTTCGGGGTGCTCGAGTTCGATGACGCGGATGCCGTCGGCCGCGGGGGTGCAGGAGCGGACTTTGACGACGGAGCGGTCCGCTTTCTCTGGCGTGGTCATCGGGGCTGCCCCGTGGTCGGCGTGAGCGTTCCGAGCAGTTCGTAGTCGTTGAGGTCGGGTCGCCGCGACAGTTCGAAGTACTCGCGCAGAGAGTAGGGCCACACCTGGGATGCTCGGCCGAATTTGTTCTTGTACCAGCTGTCGATGGGGCTGGAGCCCCAGGTTCGGCGGAGGTTGCCGGCGTCGACCCAGGTACAGAACCGGTCGAGAGCGTCGGGGTGGCAGTCCAGTGCCCGGTGTCCGGTACGAAGCAGGGAGCCGATGGTGGCGACGGTGTATTCGACGGCGCATTCGGCCATGAAGACTGCGCTGCCGTTGACGACGACGCCGGTGTTGGGCCCCATGATCATGAACAGGTTGGGGAAACCGGGGACGGTGACGCCCTTGTAGGCGCGGGCGTCTCCGTCCCAGTGTTCGTGCAGGTCGAGACCTGCACGGCCCTTGACGGTCATGGGGGCCAGGTAGTCGGAGGCCTGGAAGCCGGTGGCGTAGATGATGACGTCCAGGTCGTGGTGGGCGCCGTCCGCGGTGCGGATTCCGGTGGGTGTGATCTGTGTGATGCCGTCGGTGACGAGGTCGACGTGCGGCTTGCGAAGCGCGTTCGCCCACACCCCGTTGTCCCTGGTCATGCGCTTGAGGCCTGGGGGGTAGTTGGGGGTCATCTTCTTCAGGAGGTCGGGCCTGTCGGCCAGTTGTTCTTCGAGGCGCTCCAGGAGCTGCTTGCGCAAGTGGGCGTTGCCGGCGGAGGTGGAGCCGGGTTCGGTCCAGTCGGGGTCGGCTTCCACGAAGGGGAGGCGTCCTTCGCTGGCGAGCCAGAACTGCCAGAACCTGAGCCAGCGGCCGTAGTAGGGCACGTGGCGCAACAGGTAGGTCATGCCTTCGCTGATGCGGTCGTGGTAGGTGGGTGTGGGCAGCATCCAGGGGGCGTGTCGCTGGAATACCGTAAGGGAGGCGACGTCGTCAGCGATGGCGGGGACGATCTGGTAGGCGCTGGCGCCGGTGCCGATAACGGCGACGCGCTTGCCGGTGAGGTTGATGCTGCTGTTCCACTGGGCGGAATGGAACGCGGCACCTTGGAAGTCGTCGCGGCCAGGAACGTCGGGAAAGTTGGGGCGGTTGAGCTGGCCGACGGCGGTGACGACGGCGTCGAACCGGTGGGTTGTGCGGTGTCCGTCGCGTGTCTGGGTCGTCAGTGACCAGCACAGCTGTGTGTCGTCGAAGACGGCTTGGACGACTTCGGTCTCGAAGCGGACCAGGCGCCGCAGGTCGAAGCGGGTGGCGGCGTCGATGAGGTATCCGGAGATGTCGTCGCGGGCCGAGAACTGCCAGTTCCAGTCCTGCTTTTGGGCGAAGGAGTAGCTGTAGGCGAAGTTGGGTGTGTCGAGGCGGCAGCCGGGATAGACGTTCTCCCACCACACGCCGCCGACTTCGGTGTTCTTCTCGAAGATCACGACGGACAGGCCGGCTTGGCGCAGCCGGTGGGCGGCGGCCATGCCGGAGATGCCTGCTCCGATCACGGCCACGGTGAAGTCGGTACCGGGGGCTGTTTCCTGCAGCGACCAGGTGGGGGCTCCGGTGTCTTTGGGCAGTCCGAGTTCGTGACGGAGCAGGGGCAGGCAGTCGGGTCCCGCCTGCCTGGTCAGGAAGGCCATGATCCGGTGGAGGGCGTCCTCGTCGGGTAGGGGCGCCGGGCGCGATCCGCTGTCGCGGAAGCGGACCAGGGCGTCGAGCGCAACCTCACGGGCGCGGGCCTGGGTCTCCTGGGTCATGCCGCCCTGGGGGGCGATGACCGCGTCCATCGGCGGCAGCGGCGGGCGCAGGTCATCGGCGAGAAGCTGGTCGTACTCGCCGGTGACCAGGGCGAGGGCGGCCAGCAGCGGGGGCAGCTCGGTCTCGTTGACGGCTCGCTCGAGGAAGACGGTGTCGGCGTCGATGGGCAGGACCTTGTCGTAGGTGCGGGCCGCATCTACGGGGCCGTGCGTGACGCCGGCCGACGTGGTCTCGTCTGCGCCAGTGATGATGGTCATGCGCCGGCCTCGATGAACTCGCTGATGATGCGGGCGGTCTCGGCGGGCGCTTCGATGTTGGGCTCGTGCGAGTAGTCGACGGTCACGGACCGTGCGGAGGGCGAGAGATCGGCGAGCTTCTTCGACCAGCCGTCTTCGAGAAGCGGGTCGTGACGGCCCTCGACGAGGAGGACGGGCACGCTGAGTGTGGCGAACCGGTCGAGGAAGTCATCGGCCGGGGCCTGCCGCTCAGTGGCGGGGTTGCGCAGGCGAGGGGCAGTGAGTGCCTCCCAGTGGCCGGGGGCCAGGCTGTTGTCGTAGCGGCGGCGGATGTGCTCGGACAGGTTCGCGGTGTCGCGGACGATCAGGCCCGTCATGCGTTCGGCGGCTTCCAGGCTGGGTTCGTACTCGGCGAGCGCGGCGGTGCCCTTGGGGTCCCGGAAGGGTCCGCCGGTGCCGGAGATGCTGATGGCTCGGTCGATGGGCCAGGGCCGGCGCGCGTCGACGAGGGCGCGCAGGAGGACGGAGCCTCCGAACGAGGCGCCGACGAAGGTGGCGGAGGAGACGCCCATGGCACGGCAGAAGGCGGCGATGTGCGGGATGCGTCCGGCGTAGGGGGGGCGGTCGAAGTAGACGACCTTGTCGGTCTCGCCCCAGCCGAGCAGTTCGGGGGCCAGAACGTGGTACTTGTCGGCCAGGTGGTCAATCACCTCGCCCCAGCACAGGTCGGCGGTGGTGCCGTAGCCGCCGTCGTGGATGAGTACGACGGTTTCCTTGGCCCCGGGGCCGGCCTCCAGGTATCCGGTGTGGAAGCCGCCGGCGTCGATGGTCGACCGTGTCCAGCTCATGGTGTTGGGGTCCTCTCGTGGGCGGGAATGTGGGCCGGTCGGGCCGGTCAGTGCTTGACGGACCCGCCGTCGACGCAGAGCGTCTGGCCGGTGACGAAGGCTGCGGCGGGCGAGAGCAGGAACTTCACCGGGCCGACCAGGTCGTCGGGGACGGCACGGCGGCGGATGGACCTGCTGGCGATGTTGTGGTCCGTGGTGTGGGCCATCGGCACGATCATGGGTGTGTCGGTGAGGCCGGGGCTGATGACGTTCACGGTGATCTCGTCGTCGCCGAGTTCGTCGGCCAGGCAGCGGGCGAATCCGATGACGCCGGCCTTGGAGGCGACGTAGGCGAAGACGTTGCGGGGGCCCTTGAAGACGGTTCCGGAGGCGAACAGGACGATCCGGCCACCGCGTGGCATCAGCGGGACGATCGCCTGGGTGAGTGCGATGGTGCCGTCGAGGTTAACCCGGAGGACCCGTTCCCAGTCGGCTCGGCTGGTCTCCTTGAAGGGGGACCACTGACCGACGGCGGCGCAGTGAACGAGATGGTCGACGTGGTTGGCCTGCACTGACGCCAGCAGCGACTGGACGGTCTCGATGCTGTCAGGCGCGGCGAGGTCGGCTTTGAGATATTCGACACCGTCCGCGCGCTCGTCGGGGACGTTCAGATCCAGGACGATGCAGCGGTTGCCGTCGGCCGCGAGGGCGGAGACGACTGCGGCGCCGATGCCGCTGGCTCCGCCGGTGACGACGGATGTCGTCACGCCGTTGCAGGGGGAGGTGGGATTCATGACGTCACCTCGATCGTGGAGGCCGCGTAGAACGCCGTTAGAGCGTCGTTGAACGCCGCCGAGTTCTCAATGCTGGACAGGTGTCCCGCCTCGGGAATGATCTTCAGGCGTGCGTTGGGGATCCCGAGGGAAAGCTGCTCGGACAGAGGGGCGGGGCTCTTGTGATCGTTCTCCCCCACCAGCACGAGTGTGGGGTGGGGGATGTCCGGGAGCAGGGGCAGGTGGTCGGTGAGGAAGGTGGCCTCGGCGGAGGCGATGTAGGCCTCGGGGACCATGCCGGCGATCGCGGAGTGCAGAAGCTTGTAGTTGGCGGGCGTGAGCTTGGTGACGAGAGTTTCCTGCAAGTAGCGGTCGGCATAGGCGGTCATTCCGAGGGTGGTGATTTCCCGTGTGATCGCTTCGACGCGAGCGTGGGCTTTGTCCGGTGGCAGCGCGGCGAAGGTGTCGGCCAGGACCAGGTCCTTGACCCGCTCAGGACGTCGGGCCGCGTACTCGATCGCCTGCACGCCGCCCATGGACAGCCCGACGAGGTGGACGGGGGTGGGGTCGGGTCCCAGCGCGCGTTCGAGGCAGTCGTCGATGTCGGCGACCCAGGCGTCGAGGTCGATCGTGCGGTGCCACCGAGCGGAGCCGTGTCCGCGGCTTTCCGGGGTCAGGATGCGGGAGTGCCTGCCCAGGGCGATGACCTGCGGGCGCCACAGGTGGTGGTCGGTACCGAGGCTGTGCAGGAACACCACGACCTCGCGTTCGGCTGGGCGGGGAAAGGGTGTCGGGGCGGCCATGTTTCTCACGCCTTCTTCTGTGATCGGGCGGCCAGGCTCTGGCCGCCGACGCCCCACTGCTGCGGCGGCACCTGTTCGATCAGCACGTGCAGGGCGACCGGGTCGCTGCCGGTGGTGGCGGCGTAGGCGGTGGTGAGTGCGCTGATGAGCTGTTCGACGGTGTCCGGTGTGAGCGGAGAGGCGTGGTTGACGCGGATCAGAGGCACGGGAGTGACCTTTCTTTGCGGGGTGGGGTACCGGCAGGGGGCCCGTTACTGGCCGGGGACCGGCTCCAGCGTGCCCTGCGGGTCGTGGGGCGCCGCGGCTGTGTCTTGGAGGCCGGTGTGACGGGTCTCGGGGGTGAGTACCGCGCCGAGGAGGAAGAGGGCTGAGGCTGCGGCACAGAGGAGGACCAGGCGGGAGGGGATGTCGCTGACTTGCGGGCTGATCAGGGTGACGAGCGTGGGTGTCATGCCGCCGAGGCCGAAGCCGATGTTCCAGCTCAGGCCGGTGCCGGTGGCCCGGATGTCGGTGGGGAAGCGTTCGTTCAGGAAAATCAGTACCGGCGCCTGGGCGACTACCACGAAGACGGCCATGAGGCTGGCCAGCAGGGCGACCGACGCAGGCCGGCCGGCCTGGTCGTTCATGTGGTGGTAGAGGAACGGGACGAGGACGACCATCGGCGCTCCGCACCCCAAAAACGTCGCGCGGCGTCCGATGCGGTCGCTGATCCAGCCGCCGGCGGCGCCGGCTGCGATGGTGATGATGTTGACGACGGCCAGGATGATCGCGGCGCTTTGCTGGTCGAGTCCCAGGCCCTTGACGAAGTAGGTGGGGAAAAACCCGAGAGTCAGGTAGTACAGCGATGCGGCGCCGGTGACGATGACGACGTTGAGCAGCAGGTTGACTCGGTAGCCGAGGCCGAACAGTTCCTTCAGCGGGGAACCCTGCCGGGTGGGGGCAGTACCGTTCTGCTTGGCCTTCCACAGCGGTGACTCGTCGGTCCGCCGGTAGATGTAGAAGCTGACGGCGGCGGTGAGCAGGCCGGTGAGGAACATGGCCCGCCAGCCGTAGGTGGAGAATGCCTGGCCGGGGAAGATGCCGGAGATGATGAAGTAGACGATGGAGGCGACGAGCGCGCCGGCTCCGGCGCCGCCTCCGGCGACGAGGCCGGACATCAGGCCGCGGTGGCGGGCGGAGACCGTCTCGGTCCCGAGAGTGTGGGTGGAGGCCACCACGCCGCCTACGAAGATGCCCATGATCAACCGCAGGAGGCCGAAGAGGATCGGTGCTGCGATCCCGGCGGCGGCATAGGTGGGCACGAGGCCCATCAGGGCGGTGGAGACACCCGCGCCGGTGATCGCGATGATCATTGCACGCTTGCGGCCGTTGCGGTCGGCGTAGACCCCGAAGAGCGCCGAGCCGAGGGGGCGCATCACGAGGGTGACGGCGAACGAGGCGTACACGAACGCCAGCTGCAGTGTGGCGCGGTCCGCCGGGAAGAGCAGCGGCCCGATCGTCGAGGCAACGTAGAGGATGACAAACAGGTCGTAGAGATCCATCGCCCAGCCAGTGATGGACGCCAGGCCCGCCCAGCGCACTTGCTGGCGTCGGTGTGTGGCGGTTCTTCCACTCATGGCGGCCTCCGTTGGCTGCACGTGGGCCCTTTGTGGGCTGGTTCACGCAACCGTAAAGACGAGTTTCTCCATGAGCAATAGAGGTTTCCCATAGAGGAACAATCGTTGAGGCTTGTTGTTTCGCTGAGCGAAACAGCCCTAGAGTGAGGGCATGGTGGACACAAAGGCGACCAGTCGGCTTTCCTCCGTCGAGCGCGCGCTGACGATGATGGAAGTGTTGGCCGCACACAGCGGCCTGACCGTCACGCAGCTCGCCACACGCATGGGAACGGGCAAAGCAACCGCGTTCCGCCTGGCCGGAACACTCGTGGAACGCGGCTGGCTGGTGAAGGACGACGAACTGCGCTACCGGCTTGGCCCCGGCATCCTCGGCCTGGCAGCAGCCCGCCAGGAAGTCGACCTCGCCCCCGTACTGCGTCCGATCCTCGAGGAACTCCACGAGGCATGCGGTGAGACGATTCACCTCACCCGGCTGGACGGCCGGCAGATCATCTACCTCGACCAGCTCGTCTCACCGCAACCCGTCCACTCGGTGGCCGTGCTCGGCAGCCGGTCACCGGCCCACTGCGTCTCCCCCGGTCTCGCCCAGCTCGCCCTGCTTCCCGAAGAGATGCTCAACTGGGTCCTTGCCATCGCCCTGCGGCGCTACACCGACCACTCCCCCCGCACCGCCGATGAAGTCCGCGCCCGGCTCGAAGTCGTCCGCGACCGCGGGTACGCCGTGAACGTGGGTGGCTACCGCCCGGACGTTGGCGGCGTCGGTGTGGCCGTCAGCGACAGCCGCGGAATGCCGATCGCGGGAATTTCCGTCTGCATGCCCACCTACCGCATGAAGACCATGGATCTCGAGGCCTTGGGCGACAGGCTCACAGGAGCCAGCAAGGACGCCCGCCACCGCCTGCAGCTCGCCCAAGGCATCTGAGGCACGGCATCGCATACAGCCCGGCCGGAGCAGCGTTCCGAGCACCCTCAGATTGTCGGTGTACGAACCGACCGTGTGCGGAGTTAACCTGGGTTCATGACGCGCACGCCCTACAGTGGTGTGGCTGACGGCATCGCTCATCAATCGCGATGCGCCACGCAGGCGTGGAACGCCTCGTGGCAGCAGCACAACAGTGATCTCACTGCGGCGCAGGTCGCCATGCTGCAAGTCCTTGATGAGCGGGAGAGCGCAGATCAGAAGACGCTCGGCTCGCTCGCTGCGGTCGACCGCTCGACTCTCACTCCGCTTCTGAACCCGTTGCAGGCACGTGGCCTGATCACCAAGGCCACCGACCCCCGACCCCGGTCCCTGGTCACTCTGACCACCGATGGACGTGAACAGGCCGCCCACGGCCGCATCCAGGTGGAAGAGATAAATCACCAGGTTGAAGAACTTCTCGGTCGGGAGCGGTTCTTCATCCTCACCGTCTTGCTCACGGAGCTCGGGGATGTGGCCCTCATACGAGGGCTGGAGCGATCATGAGCGAAGACGCCATCGTCGTAGCCCCCGAGGCAGGTCCGAGGCTAGAAGCGGCTGCGGTCATCGACAACCGCGGCATCGTCACCGCGTGGAGCGACACCGCCGAGCGACTGCTGGGGTACGACTCCACGGAATCGGTGGGCAAGCCTGTATGGGATGCGCTCGCTGCGCCCCTGCCCTCGACAGCCCGGAACAGCTGGGCGGCCCGCAAGGCATGGACTGCCGCCGTGCAGGCAACCGACCGTAAAGGGCATCACCTGCCACTCACCGTCCGTGCGCAGCCCGTGACGGGTGCCGAGGGTGAGCCCTTGTGGATCATCACAGCCACCGTCCCCTGCGGGTTTGAGGGACTGGTCGGCACCAGCGACCAGGCCTGGGCGCGGCGGCGCCTTTCCATCATCAACGAGGCTGGCCTGCGGATCGGCAGTACTCTGGATCTCAACCGGACGGCTGAGGAACTGGCAGAAGTCGCCACCGATCACTTCGCCGACTTCGTCACCGTGGATCTCCTCGACGCCGTTCTCCACGGTGAGGAGATCGGGCCCGCTCCCCCGGCCGGACGCCTCGTATTCCGCAGGGCCGCGCAGAGGTCTGTACTGGAGGGCTGCCCTGAAGCAGTGGTCCCGATCGGCGGACTGCATACCTATCCCGAGAACTCCCCGCCCGGCCTCGCCCTAGCCACCGGCCGCAGCTTTCTGTATCACGTCGATGAGGCAACGCTGCGCTGGTGGGCCGCTGACGCACCTGCCCGCGCCCGGACCGCTACTACGTTCGGAATTCACTCGGTACTGTTGGTGCCGCTGCGGGCACGCGGCACCAACCTCGGCATGACGTTCATCTGCCGCCACCGCACCGCTGACCCCTTTGATCAGGACGACCTGCTCATGGCAGAGGACCTCGCCTCCCGCGCAGCGGTTTGCGTGGACAACGCCCGCCGCTACACCCGTGAGCGAACAACCGCTGTCACCCTGCAGCGCAGTCTGCTTCCCCAGCGCGCCCCCGAGCAGAACGCCCTGGAAGTCGCTACCCGTTACATACCAGCCGGATCCCGAGCAGGCGTAGGCGGTGACTGGTACGACGTCATCCCCCTGTCCGGAGCCAGAGTCGCAATGGTGGTGGGCGACGTCGTCGGCCATGGTCTGCAGGCTTCGGCCACCATGGGACGGCTCAGAACAGCGGTGCGCACCCTGGCCGATGTCGATCTTCAGCCCGATGAGCTCCTCACCCGCCTCGACGACGTCGTCATCCGGCTTGGACTGGAAGACTCTGCGGCCCACGATGTCGGTCAGCTTTCCCAGGACGACGGTGAGATCAGCGCAACCTGCCTGTATGTGGTCTACGATCCCGTCTCCTGCCAGTGCACGTTGGCCAGTGCCGGGCATCTGCTGCCGGTCCTCGTCACACCGGACGGCGTGGTCGAGTTTCCTGACATGCCCGTCGGGCCACCCCTCGGTGTGGGAGGGCTGCCGTTCGACACGACGACGTTCGCACTACCTGAAGGCAGCGTGATCATGCTCTACACCGACGGCCTGGCAGAAGCTCTCAATCGCGACCTCGATACCGGCCAGAACCTCATCGCTGACGTCCTCGGGAATCCCTCGCAGTCCTTGGAAGAGACATGCGACCTGCTCCTGCACACCCTGGTGCAGGGACGTCCCACCGATGACATCGCGCTGCTCCTGGCCCGCACCAGAGCACTGGATGCCACGCAAGTGGCCACATGGGATCTGGCTGCCGATCCCGCCGTCGTCGCCGGCGCACGGCGTCACGCCTCCCACGTACTAGCCGAGTGGGACGTCGAGGATGCCTCGTTCGTCACCGAGCTCGTTGTCAGCGAACTGGTCACCAACGCCATCCGCTACGGAGGAGCACCGATTCAGCTGCGCCTCATCCGGGACGCCTCCCTGATCTGTGAGGTGTCCGACGGCAGCGGAACTGCCCCCCACCTGCGTCGCGCACGGGACTTCGACGAAGGGGGACGCGGTCTGCTGCTCGTCGCACACCTCACTGACCGCTGGGGCGCACGCCAGACCCCGGCCGGAAAGATCATCTGGGCTGAACAGGCCCTTCCCGCCACTGGCATGGCCTGAGCCCGCAAGGAGCTAACCCGGGCTGGGCACCGGACCGTTCACCACAGCGCGCCAGTGGTTCCAGGAGAGGCGCCCGTCGGCACTCCCTGTTCGCTGTCGCCAGCGTTCTGCGCTTACTTCGGGTGGCTGGCCAGCCACCCGAGGGCGAACGCTGCTGGCACGGATACAAGTCCCCACTCCGTCCATCCCCGACAAGCGCCTTCGTCGCGTTGAGGGGCGCCCACCGCCTCGTTGCCGTGGGTGGCGGAAGGCTACCGACAAGCCTCGTACGGGAAGGAGCGCATGCGTACACCGACGCATTTCCAGCGCAGCCATCGGCGCAGATCAGCTCGGCCGTAGGCTTTGTCAGGCCCTGGGGCTTGAAGTCCCGGACATTGAGGGCTCGTGCCTCGTCTGGTGACCGGCGACCATACGCTTCATCCCTCCGCTGTCGTGCGTGCTGCCGCCGGAGACGTCCTCCGCCCTGCGGCCGTACCTTCGACGCGATCTCCCACAGCCCGTCCGGAACAACCCAACTCCATGTACTCCGCCCCATACAGACCAACAGTCCGCCTCACCATGTAGGACGCGGTCTATGACTCACAGACTTGGCCGCGGAGGTCGCTGAGCTGGCGTGTCAACAGCGCGTTCCAGCAACTGGGCGAGTGCCTGCGGACGGCTCAGGAAGGGCGAATGGGAACTCGTGATGTGCAGCGGACGCACCCCTAGCCGCTCGGCTGACACCTCCGCACATCGAGGCGGAAACATTCGGTCCAAGTCGCACTGGATGAAGCTTCGCGGGATGTCCGCGTCCCAGAAGTTCGAAAGTCGCACAGTCTCCATGAGAGGGGCGAGTGGCTGCGGTGTAAGCCGTGCCGCCGCCCAACTGGCGGTGTGCGGATCGCAGTCGTGGTAAAAAGCCTCCTTCGCCGAGTCTGGCTCAAAGTACAGCGAGGCGCCGTCGGGACTCATCGTGTGATAGTCAAAGATCGGCTCGCTGCCAGCAGTAAACGCTTGCCCGTCGGGCTCGCGCGCCATGATCGACAGTGAATCCAACATGGACACTCCGTCGACCGGCAAAGGCCCCGCGAGGTACACGAGGTGACGTACGTCGGGCAGCGTGTCCGCGGCGAGTGTCATGACCCATGCTCCCATCGAGTGCCCCACAAGTACGTCGCCGGGCTGGATTGTCTCCATGACGGCGTCGCGGTACCCGGCCGCGGACGCAGGCTCGGCGACTCGCTGGGCATGGCCGGGCAGCTCCACGCCGTGCACGACGTGTCCACGCGCGGCCAGCGCAGCGGTCAGCCGTTCAAAACACCATGCACCGTGGGATGTCCCGTGGATCAGCACGAATCGCAATGCATTCCCCTTCTCGTTGATTGAGCCCAACGTCGTCCGCGTGAGCCGACTTATCAGATCGCGTTCGCGACGGATGGCCAGTGCCAGGCAGACAGCGTTCTGTGGGCGCGACGCGTATCCCGCCGCGCCGATGTGGGTCAGCTGCGGCGACGCAGCCGCTTGTCGGCGAAGGCCGGGATAACGGCGTCGTAGTTGTCGGCGGAGTTGATGTCGCTGCCGGGCTCCACGATCTCGTCGATGCGGTCCAGCACCACGTCGTCGAGGACGACGTCGGCGCCAGCGAGCAGGTCGTCGAGCTGTTCAGGCGTACGCGGCCCGATCAGCACTGCGCTGACCGCCGGGTGCGACCGGACAAAGCCCAGCGCCAGGTGGGTCATCGGTACACCCATGCCGTCGGCGAGATCGCGCAGTTGCCGCGTTGCGAGCAGCTTGGCCTGGTTGGCGGGGTCGGCGAGGTCGAAAACATGCTTTTCCATGTCCGCGCGCTGTCCACCGACCGGATCGGCGCGGCCGGCCAGCCAGCCGCTCGCGAGGGGCGCGTAGGTGAGCGCGTCCATCCCGAACTCCTGCAGGGTGGGGAAGACGTGAGCCTCCGGCCGACGGTTGAAGATCGAGTAGCGGGGCTGCTCGGTGACGAAGCGTCGGTGGGCGCCCCTTCGAGCCGCCCACTGAGCCGAGACGATGAGCTCGGCAGGGAAGGTGGACGAACCGATGGCACGGACCTTTCCTTCCCGCACCAGGTCCGTCAGGGCGCTCAGGGTCTCTTCCAGGTCAGTCCGGTAGTCCGGCCGGTGCATCTGGTAAAGGTCGATGTAGTCGGTGCCCAGCCGCCGTAGGCTGTCCTCGACGGCCCGCTTGATCCAGCGCGCCGACCCTCCGCTCATGTTCGGGTGCTCGCCCATCGACAGGCCGAACTTCGTCGCCAGGACGACCTCGTCGCGCCGGCCCGCGATGGCCAGGCCCACGACCCGTTCGGACTCGCCGTTGCTGTAGACGTCCGCAGTGTCGATCAGGTTGACACCGGCGTCCAGTGCCCGGTGGACCATAGCCACCGCCTGTTCGTCGCTCGGGCCACCGGGGAAGCCAAAGTTCATCGCGCCGAACGCGATGTCGCTCACCACGATGCCCGATCCGCCCAAAACGCGCTGTTCCACGATCACTCCGTTGCCGTCGCTCGGTTCCTCCAAAACTGAAACACCGCGCGGGCACCGGACGGCACACACTGCTGTGACCGGGGTACGGCCAGAGGGGGGACAGGCAGACCCCCCTCTGGTGCCCGCCGGCTTAACTAAGCTGGAGGAATGACCGAGCCTGCTGCTGACGACCTGGGTGCTTTCCTGCGTACCCGCCGTGCGCGCATCAGCCCGCAGGACGCCGGGCTGCCCCCGTCGATGGGCATTCGCCGGGTGCCGGGACTGCGCCGCGAAGAAGTAGCCCTGCTCGCCGGTGTCAGCGCCGAATACTACGAACGGCTGGAGCGCGGCCGCACGAAGAACGCATCCGCCTCTGTGCTCGACTCCGTCGCCCGGGTACTGCGGCTCGACGCCGCTGAGCGCGACCACCTCCACGCCCTCGCCACCTCTTCCCGCTCCCGGCGGACCCGCATGGCTGCCGTGCGCCTGCGCCCGGGGCTGCGCCGGGCTCTGGAGTCGGTCACCGATGTCCCGGCGCTGGTGCTCGGACCGCGTCAGGACCTCATCGCCATCAACGACCTCGGCGCCGCGTTCTACACCGGACTGGACCTGCTGCCCCCGGGGCGGCGGAACATGGTCCGCTACCTGTTCACGGTGGACGCGGCCCGCGAGCTGTACGACGACTGGGCCGGCACCGCCCGCGCGATGGTCGCCGAACTTCGCCGGTACGCCGGTACCCACCCGCACGATCCGGAGCTCACCGACCTGGTCGGTGACCTGGCCGTACGCGACCGGGACTTCCGATGCTGGTGGGCCGAACACGATGTGCACCTGCGAAGCCACGGCAGCAAGTGCTACCACCACCCCATAGTCGGCGACCTGGAGCTCGGCTACGAAGCGATGACACCGGTCGGCGAACCTGAACTCACTTTCGGGACTCACACCGTCGAAGCCCACTCACCGTCCGCCGAAGCCCTCGCCCTGCTGTCGAGCTGGTCGGCCACGTCCATGCCCGGCAGTACGGTCGACACCTCCAGACCAGTGGACCCGCAGTCCGCAACCACGGACCCCGACGCAACTCCTTAGCACTCCGGCAGTCCGTACTCCCTGCGCCGCCAGAACGGCAACAGCCCCTGCGTCGGGCAAGTGAGCGCACTCCTCCATGCGCTGCCGCAACGTCTCGCGGAGCGGATGGTCGCGGCGGCCACGCTGGTGTTCATGCCGGGTGCTGGCCAGGCAAGACCGGCCCTGTGAACACGTCCTAGGCATGCGGCGGACCCACAGGTCAAGATCATCAAGAGCATTCCGAGTGCAAGGTACACGAATGGGATCAGGAAGTAGGAGCGGGAAACCCGCCGAGCGGGCTTTGCGCGCGGATGCTGAGCGGAATCGTCAGCAGATCGTGGAGGCGGCGCGTGCCGTGTTCGCTGAGCAAGGCTTGGACGTGTCCCTGGAGGAGATCGCTGAGCGTGCCGGGGTGGGTATTGCCACTCTCTACCGTCGCTTCCCCACCCGGGCTGAGCTGGTGGCCGCGGTGTTCGCGGTGAAGCTACGCGAATACGCAACGGTCGCGGAGGAGGCTTTGCAGTGCCCCGATGCCTGGGCGGGATTCTGCGAGTATGTGGAGCGGGTTTGTGCCATGCAGGTGGCCGACCGGGGATTTGCTGATGTGATCACGATGGCGCTGGCCCCGTCGGAGACCTCAAAGGATCTCTGGGGCCTCGAGTACCAGGCCGGTGTCCGGATCATCCGTAGGGCACAGGAAGCCGGAGCATTGCGCCAGGACTTCGTTCCGGAGGACATCCCGTTGTTGCTGATGGCCAATGCCGGAGTGATCCGGGTGTCCCGGGATGCGGCCCCGCATGCATGGCGGCGGCTGGTTGCGTTCTTACTCGATGCGAGCCGGGCGGACAATTCCGGGCCCCTGCCCGCGGCGCCGACGGCGGCCCAGACCGAGCGAGCGATGATCAGCTACGCCGGGTCCAAGGGAATCTCGTCGACCTACTGAATTTTGGGGCACAACGAAAGCCCACCCAGCTCCGTAGCCAGCCAGCAGGATCTCCCTACTCACTTTCGCAGCAGACCCTGGCCTCAATGCCGTGACTCTGTTGGGGATCTATGCCAGCGCCGGTCGCGTACCGGCGTTGCCACTGCTCGGTCTGCTGGTCGAGCCGATTGCGCAGCTGAATCTCGCGCAGCGGCCGCGGCAGCACCGCCACTGAGCGGGAGCGAGTGGCCGAGGAGGTGCACCGTGCGCGATCTGGGCAAGGCCTGCAGTCGGCCTCGGCGACGCGGGACTGAACGTAGGTGTGGCCGGAGATGTTCAGCTTGGTCCAGGACGCACTCATCACGCCGCGCGGGCAGATGGCCTGCTCGTTGACCCAGTCGATGGTGAAGCCGCTTTGTTCGAAGCCCGAAGCCGCTTTGGCCTGGCGGCTGTTGTCCGCGAGGGCCGGGCCGAGCAGCCTGATGCCGTGTATGCGCTGAGCCCGCTCGATGTGGGCGGGTGAGAGGTGGGCGGTATCCACGATGTGCTCGGCCGGAGCCCGGTCACGGATGGCGAGGTCGTCGTGGATCTTCTCGGTCAGCTGCCCGTCCTGGACGGGAGCAATGGCGGTGGCCACGTGCACCACCCGGTGCGACAGGTCCTGATCACACGACTCGGTGACATGAACCCGCTATCCGCTCCACTCGACACCGCGTTTGACGCAGGAGTGCGCGTCCGTGTCATACGGGGAGTCGAACCGCAGCGAGGCCGGCGGCAGGGCAGTGCCTTCCCGCCGGCGCAAGTGCCCCTCGGGATCCGAGTAGTACCGGTGGATCCAGACCTGCCGCAGGTTCTCCACCTGCCGCACGTCCGCAGAGGGGGCGGGGCGCCGGCCGCCCAGGCCGCAGTGAGGAGCGTGTGCCCGTCCCGGCCGAAGGCCTCGGCATGGCTATGGCGGTGAACTTGGCCCCGCTTGGGGCGACCAGGAGTGGACCCGCCTAAATCGGACAGAGCCTGTATCGGTCTCGCGTGGCTCCACCTCCCACCAGGCGAGGGGCGCACACGTGGGTCCACCGCAAGCCGCCCTCGAACATCCGAGTGGAGCCACGGCAGGCCGTCCCGAGGTGGGGCCAGCGTCACCGTCATAGCCACCTCGGCACGTTCCCGCACCGCTGCCGGCACCTTCCCGATCTCGACCTTCCGGCGGTATCGCTTGGCCCACCCGGGTTCGATCCGCGGCACGAGCCAGTCCGGCTCGGCCTCGGCGATCTCCTCCAGCGCGGCCCGCACGCTCTCGCCCGCCAGCTCCGGCCGGCTCAACCGCCGCACCGCCGCCAGGACATGGGCGGCGTCGGATGCTGTCGGCCCCGCCTCGAGCAGTCCGGCCGCCGCCAGGCAGTCCAGCATCAACTGCAGCAGCTGATCCGCCCGGTCGCCTCGGCCAGCCGGGGCCGGAACTCACTGAGCAGCGAGCAGTCGAACTCCGGATCGTCCAGATCAAGGCCGAGCCCGTACGTCCAGTCGATCCTCGTGCGCACCGCATCCGCCGTCGCCGGTCCGAGAGGTTCTCGGCGAACTGCAGCACCGACACCAGCGCCAACTGCCCCGGTGAGAAGGCCGGTCGGCCATCGGCCGGATACAGGTCAGCGAAGTCCTCGTCGGTGAACACCACATCCAGCCGGTCCCGCATCAGCACCACCGGCGTCCCCTCGGACACGCCGCCCGCGCCGTCCGGACCGTCATCGGGGGAAGCCGCTGGAAATTTGCCGAACGCATCGACACCGTCCACGCCCCACACCGAGGCCGCCCCACCAACCACCATCAGCGATCGCCGTCACCACCCCGTCAAGATCACCAACAGAGTCACGGCATTGCCCCTAGCCCCTCTTGGGAGAGACTGGTGCGGTTGTCCGAGTCTCCTCGGTCGTCGTCAGTTCGATGAGGTTGCCTTCGGGATCGGTGACGTAGGCGAACCTGATGCCGGGCCTGGTCTGGGCGTCGGCGGGCTCGGTCACAAGGTTTCCGCCAAGAGCCCTGATCGTGGTAAGCGCGGCGTCAAGGTTGTCGATGCGCAGGGACCAGTGGAACCAACCCTGGGTCCGTGCTCCGTCGGCCACGCTGGTGTGCTCCTGCGGCCGTGAGCCAGGAACCTGGGTGAGTTCGAGGCACAAGCCCGGGGTGCCGGTGAGCACGGCGACCCGGGAGTGACCGTCGGCGAGCACACGGGGCCCCGTGGTCGTCATGCCGAACGCCCGGCAGTAGAAGGCACTGATGCGGTCGAGGTCACCGACAGACAGGCCGACATGGTCGGTGCTGGCAGCCATGTCAGTGCACCGTGTATCCGCCGTCGACGGGAACGACCGCACCGGTGACGAAGCTGGACTGCTTGGAGCAGAGCCAGACGATCGCGTCAGCGATCTCTTGTGCTTGGGCGATGCGGCCCAGGGGATGCTCGGCGATGCGGGCTGCCATGACCTCGGGAGAGCGGCCGGTGGCGACGAGGGGAGTTTCGACGAGGCCGGCCGCTACGATGTTGACTCGGATTCCCAGGGCTCCGTAGTCCAGGGCCGCGGTCTTGGTCAGTCCGGCGCCGCCGTGCTTGGCTGCGACGTAGCCTGCGAAGCCGGGGGCTCCGACCAGGCTGGCACCGGATCCGACGTTGACGATCGCGCCCGACTTCTTCCGGGCCATGAGCGCAAGCTCGTACTTCATGCTGAGGAACATGCCGCGCAGATCGATAGCGATCATGCGGTCGAACTGGGCCGTGTCGTAGTCGGCGAGCGGGCGCAGGGCATCGCCCCCGCTCACGCCGGCACTGTTGACGGCGATGTCGAGTTGTTCCTGTTCGCCTCCGGCCGCCGTGACAGCGTTGATGACGGAGTTCTCGTCGCTCACGTCGCAGATCACCGCCTGACCGTCGCCGCCCGCGGCGTGGATGAGCTCGACCGTCTCGCGCAGAGTTGCTTCGGTGCGGCCAGCAACGGTCACGTAGGCGCCCTGCTGCGCCAGGGTCACCGCGGTGGCACGGCCGATGCCCGTGCCACCTCCGGTGACGAAGGCCCGCAGACCGTCGAAGCGCTCAGGGTTGTTTGTGTTCATGTTTGCTCCTGTTTGTGATGCTTAACGCCACCGGGCCCGGCAGGACCTCAGGTGCGGCGTCCGCCGGAATGGGCAGCGGGGTGCTGGAGCACCCGGGGCGGGATGGGCCCGTTACTGGCCGACGCCGGTCAGTTCCACCGACAGGTCCCACAGGCGGCGGGCGTTGTCGGGGTCGACGGCGTAGTCAGCGACCCCTCGACGCACACCCGGCGTGAAGGGGGCGGCTTCCTGACAGTCCTCGAAGTATGTGCCGGTGACGCCTTCGACCAGCGGCGAGGCGGCCAGGAGTACGGAGGTTGCCGCACCTTGGGCGATGTTCTTCACGGATACGCCGCTCTGGCCTGAGGGGTCGAACGATGCCGGAGGCGCCTCCATGTGACGGCCGAGGTTGGTTCCCCAGATGCGTCCGGGATTGAGGGCATTGACGGCGATGCCGTCCGCGGCCCAGCGTTTGGCCGCTTCGACCGCGAACAAGATGTTGGCCGTCTTGGACTGCGCGTAGGCCAGCCAGGGGTCGTAGGGCTCCTTGGTGAAGTCGGGGTCGTGGAAACGGACGGGTCCGTTGACGTGCCCAACCGAGCTGAGGACGACCACACGGGCCTTGCCGGCGGCAGCGAGCGAGTCGTGGAGGCTGACGGCCAGCGCGAAGTGGCCGAGGTGGTTCGTTGCGAACTGCAGCTCTCGCCCCTGCGGGGTGCGGCGCTCGGGGGTGGCCATGACCCCGGCGTTGGCGACGAGGATGTGCAGCGGGCCCGACCAGCTGGCTGCGAATTCCTTGACGGAGGCGAGGTCGGCCAGGTCCAGTTGTGCGGCGCGCGTGAGGGGGTTGCCCGTCTGCGCGGCGATCTCCCGCGCGGCGGCGTTGCCCAGGTCCAGGTTGCGAGCTGCGATGGTCACCTCGGCGCCCGCGGAGGCGAGGGCGCGGGCGGTTTCCTGGCCCAGCCCGCCGGCGCCGCCTGTCACGATCGCGCGCCGGCCGATGAGGTCGGTGCTGGCCACCACTTCCGAGGCGGTCGATTGTGCACCGAACGGTGTGGTGATGGGCTGTTTCATCTGTATGTTCCTTGATCAGTTATGCGGCCGAGCCGGGCTTGAGGCGGCTCAACTACAATGCGAGCAGTAAGTGGAGTCGGATCCACTTAGCTCGACTATAAGCGGAGCTGGCTCCGCTTACAAGGAGGAGCGATGCCCCGCTCATTGCGCGCCGACGCACAGGCGAACTACGACCGGCTGATGGAGGCTGCCGCGCGCACGTTCGCGACAGAAGGAGCGGATACGTCCCTGAAGGCGATCGCCGCCGAGGCAGGCGTCGGGATCGGAACCCTGTACCGCCGCTTTCCGACGCGCGAGGACCTCATCGAGGCCGTCTACCGCAACGAGACCGACCGTCTGTGCGCATCGGTGCCGCAACTGCTCGAGGACCACGATCCGGTGGACGCGCTACGGCAGTGGATGGAGGTATTCGTGGACTACATGCTCACCAAACAGGGAATGGCGGATGCCCTGCCCTCCATACTCGCCGCGCGCGAAGGACTGCGCCTGCACAGCCGCGAGGCACTGGGCGGAGCGGTCCGCACCCTCCTCGATGCAGGCATCGCCGCCGGGCGCCTGCGCAGCGACGCCGCGCCCAACGATGTCCTCATGGCGGTCGGCGGCATCACGCTCATTGCTGGACACGAGCACCAGCGTGACCTCGCATCTCGGCTGATCCGTCTGCTTCTTGACGGACTCGCCGCAGGCCGCGGCGCCTCACCGACTACGCCGTAGCCGCGCCAAGCGCCCCCGAGGCCAGCGCCTGCCAAGTTCCCCGTGGCACGCGCCACCCACGTGCAAGCGGGAGGCGCAACAGAGCCCGCAGGCCGAGATGCCCCGCGGCGGCGCACGCAGGCCGTCGAGCCCCGCTTCCAGCCCTCACGGGGCACTTGGGCGTGACGAGCTCCTGCTGGGGCTGCCGCCCGTCCCGCCACGGCCGGTCCCATTCCAAGCAGCAGGTCCGCCAGAGGCGGCAGCACAGGCACGACATACACCCCAACGGTGCCCCCTGCTGCTTGGCCGAAGACCTTCACCGGCTCCGACCAGATTCGCGCCGTCGAGCAGAGACGGGGCCACAACGCGAGCCCCATCGCATCTGGGCCCACTTCCCTGCACCCGACTGGCCGGTAACCCCAGTGACCTGATCCGATGTCGTGGCGCGGGCGGACGCAGACCGCGGCCGCCGTGTCGTCGCCGCTCTCGACCGTTCCCGGATCGATGCCCCCGACCGGCAGCCCTTCCGCACGGTCGTCCAGGCCCACCACCCGCTCCTGCGATCCATTGCGCTCGGAGAGGGCAGACCCTTCAGCGGCCCACGCACCGGCGAGGCACTCACGCACGTGCACCCAATCCGCCACCTGCAACGCCCCCACGCCGCAGTGCACTTCACGGGGTCCCTCTTCGGCCATCCGCGGCCTACCGCCACCGAGGCGGCCGCAGACAGCCCCCCTCCGACGCCTCGCCGCAGGCAGAACCTGCGGCGAGGCGTTGCCGGGCGTGGCTTTCGTCGCGCGCGCACTGGCATGTGGTGGCCGTTCACCGGGATGCGGTCAGTCGATCGAGGCCTCCGCCTGCCACCCAGAATCAGATAAGTGGAGTCGGCTCCGATTCCGTGTTAGCGTGAGCGGAGTCGGCTCCGGTTATGGAGCGGAAAAGAAAGGCAGACACATGGGTAACTCACTGGAAGGCACCGTCGCGCTGGTCACCGGGGCCAGTAGCGGCATAGGAGCCGCCACCGCACGGCGGCTCGCGCAGGAGGGCGCTTCGGTAGCGCTCGTCGCCCGCCGGGCGGACCGCCTGGCAGAGGTGGTCAGCGCGATCGAGTCCGAGGGTGGCACCGCACAGGCCATTGCCTCCGACATCACCACCCGGGCGGCCGCCCACGACGCCGTCGAGCAGGCCGTGGCCGCGTTCGGCCGCCTCGACACGGTCGTCAACAACGCCGGCGCCATGCTGGTCGGCCCGTTCGCGGACGCTCCGGACGGCGAGTGGGAACGCATGGTCGACATCAACCTGATGGGGCTGCTGTATGTGACGAAGGCCGCCCTGCCCCACCTGATCAAGGCAGCTGAGCAGGATCCCCGGCGGACCGCGGACCTGGTCAACATCAGCTCCTCCGCCGGACGGGTCGCCCGCCCCGGCACTGCGGTGTACAACCTCACGAAGTTCGGGGTCAACGGGTTCTCCGAGGCTTTGCGTCAGGAGATGCAGTCCCTGCGAGTGCGGGTCAGCGTCATCGAACCCGGCAACGTCGACACCGAACTCGCCTCCCACACCCGGGAAGAGCTGCGTGCGGGAGTCGAGGCCCAGACGCAGGCCATCGAGCGACTCCAGCCTGAGGACATCGCAGACGCCGTGGCCTACATCGTCACCAGCAACCGTCGGGTGGCCGTCAACGAGGTCTTCGTCCGCGCCGCCGACCAGACCTGGTAGAGTCACGGCGAGAGCGTGCGCGCAGGTGGGGCGGGCGACACCGCCAACCCCACCCCGCACGGCCCCCCTCGCGGCAGCGCCCTGCTGCACGACCGCACGATGCAGGCCAGGACGCCGCAGACGGCCGCGGCGCAGCGGGCGGGGCCGGCGGAGACGAGGGCGCCTCAGACGTCACGCAAGCCCGCCGACGGCTCAGTGCGTTGCCGTCCGCCGCGGCTCCTCACGGCTGCCACCCCTGACGCAGTACGGGCGGCGGACGCCGGCGCAGTCGGAGCGGACCACCCGTGAGGGCGGTTCCCCACGGGGCCAGCGTTGCATCAGTTCATCCTTTTTCTGCTAGTTCTCGCTATATATTCCGCTGTCACGCGTCATGGTGAGAGGCGACGGAAAGGGGGTCCAACAGGCCCCCTTTCGGCACTCCAGCCACGGTGGCGTGCCCGTCTACGGTGGTGGACATGGCCGAGCAACCCAACACGGCCCTGGCGGCGTTCCTGCGCTCGCGTCGGGCCAGGATCACACCCGCAGAAGCCGGCCTGTCGCCCGAAGCGGGCGTCCGCCGCGTCCCAGGGCTGCGACGCGAGGAAGTCGCCCGGCTGGCCGGTGTCAGCGTCGACTACTACATCCGCCTGGAACGAGGGCGTCACCTCAACCCCTCCACATCTGTCCTTGACGCAATCGCCCGCGCCCTTCACCTGACCGAACTGGAGCGGGTTCACCTGGTGCGGATCGCCAAACCCACCCGTGACCGCCGGCGGCCCTACCCGCAGCAGCGCATCCGTTCCGGCTTGCAGGTCCTGCTCGACAGCCTCATCGACGTCCCGGCCCTCGTCCTCGGGCGGCGTCTGGACGTGCTCGCAGCCAACCATCTCGCCCGTGCCCTGTACACCGACTTCAATGCCTTGCCGGCGCGCAGCCGGAACATGGCCCGTCTGGTCTTCCTCGACGACCATTTCCGGTCCCTGTACGCCGACTGGGAAGACGCCGCCCGCGGCATCGTTGCCGCCCTGCGCCTATACGCCGGACGTCATCCGCACGACCCCGCCCTGGCCGAACTTGTCGGTGAACTCTCCGTCCAGGACGCGGACTTCCGCACCTGGTGGGCCGGCCACGATGTCGCCCAACGCACTCACGGCACCAAGCACCTGCACCATCCCGTGGTCGGCGACCTCGTCCTGTGCTACGAAGCCCTCACCCCCGTCGGCGACCCGGAACAAACACTGGGAGTTGTCGTCCCGCAACCCGGATCCGCTTCAGCTGAGCGCCTGAAACTACTGGCGAGCTGGGCCGTGACCGAGCAGCCTTCCCGCGCAGACACGAATCCCGACGAGTCACCTCACGGTGGTCATCGGGACACTTCGAATCCGCGGACCACCGATTAGGCCTGACGGCAGTCGTCGCCCCGGCAGCAGGCCGCGCACATTCGAGAGCGGTACGCCGACATCAACCTCGGCTTCCCCGGAGCCACCCCCACCACCGGAGCGCGCGCCATCGGCCCTCCCCGGCCGACACCCGGCGAGCGCTACAGCAACAACACTGCGAGGAGCGAACCTGTTATGTCCCATCACCTCGACACCCCGCTGGCGGCTCAAAACGGTCAGCTGTACATCGACGACCTGTACGTCTTCCCAGGCGAGAACAGCACGGTGTTCGTCATGGACGTGAACTCGAACATCACTGGCGTCTACGCTGAACCGGGCTTCCATCACGAGGCACGCTACGAGTTCAAAGTGCACTTCGACGGCGCAGAGTACGAGTCCCTGACCTACCGCTTCTCCTTCGGAGAACCCGATACGAGCGGTCACCAGTCACTCGAGTTGTCCACCCTGACCGGCCCGGACGCACGCGAGGACGCCGCCGACGGCGAGCTCGTGCTCCGGGGCCGCACCGGTGAGACGGCCGAGGCCTATGGCACCCGCGTCTGGGCAGGCCGCGTCGCGGACTCGTTCTATATCGACCTCAGCCTGCTGGCGATCATCAACGGTGCAGTCGCCAAGGGCATCCCGGTGGATCTGTCCTCCTGGCGACCGAAGGAGGCCACGAACAGTTTCACCGGCACGTCCGTCGAGACAATCGTGCTGGAGGTTCCCCACACCCACGCGCTGCTGAAGCCCGGCGCCCGCACAGGGGTGTGGTGCGCGACCAAGCTCGCCACCGATGCGGGCGGCTGGAGGCAGATCAACCGAGCGGGCAACCCCATGATGTGGCCCATCTTCTGGCCGGACGACACGGACTTCTCCAACCCGGCCAACACCCGGCACCCCTGCGAAGACCTCGCCGCAGCCGGCGACCAGATCGCCGCCCAGGTCGCCGCCGTCGTCCGCGCGACCGGCACCGCACACGACCCCGAAGGCTACGGCCGGACGGTGGCCCATCAGCTCTTCCCGGACGTACTGCCCTACGTCGTCGCAACCCCCGCCTCTTTCGGCTTCGCCACCCGCAACGGCCGCCCCCAGGCTGACAACGCACCCGAAGCCATGCTCTCGCTCGTGACGAACATGCCCGTTGCCTCAGGCCTGACCCCGGCGACCTCCGCCGACCTGCGCGCCCGGCAGTTCCCCTACGTCGTCCCGGCGTAACAGCGACAGGACTTCTCCAGACCGGTGCCCCCTCGGCGAACCCCCGCGCCGCGGGGGCACCCCTTCTTCTGGGCCCGCAGCTCTGCGACATGCTCGCGGGCACCGCCTGGCCTGCACCACGAGCACAAGGGCCTGAACCTCCCGCCCGCCCGCCCGCCTGGCTGGCTGGCTGGCTGGCTGGCTGGCTGGCTGGCTGGCTGGCTGGCTGGCTGACGCTCTCACGTCGCTGAAGATGGCGGTGGCACGCCGCAGGCAAGAAGAGCGCACGCCCAGCGGAATGTGTGCGCCGCCCTCATACTCCGTTCCCGCGCCGACAGACGACAGGTACCAACCCCTTGGGCGTATGGCCGGGTTCGTGCTGAGCGCCGTGGAGCTTTTGAGGAACACTTTCATGGCCTCCTCCATCGGCATCGCGCACCGCGATGTCAACCCGCTGGCCCAGGCACACACCGCGGAGCTGGCTGACCTTATGCGCACTGCACCGCAGCAGTTCGTGTGCTGACAAGCCGTCTACCGGCCCCTTCACTCGGCCACTACTTCAGCACGCTGCTCAACCCTGTCCTGCTTCAGGAGCACGGCGTCGAGAGGTTCGTCGTCATTGCCAAATACCAGGTGCTGACCGACCGCGAGGTTGCCAGCAACCCGCCCTGACATGTCAAAGCCTCGTCGCGGACCACCTCGCGCGGGCATCGACCCGGCGCGCAGCGGGCGACATGCAGGTGAGCGTGGTCAGACCGTGCGGGCCGGAACTCACCCTGCGGCAGCCTGTTCAGCCTCAGGCTCAAACCGCCGGGGTCGCCGCTGCAGCCCGCACGGAGCATGCACCGCCGGTCGATTCGGCCGTCTGACGCAGCTGGTGGTCGAGTTACTGTAGGTGCGAGAACCGTTGCCCAGGCAGGCCTGCTGCACGTCTGAATTGACGTCCCCAGGCAGAGCAGGCTGGCGTTATGCGAGCTGCGACTGCTGCGGCGATGCCGCGACCATGAGCAGTCCGGCCGCACAGACAACGGCAGCAGCCAAACCCAGCCTTGCGAACCCCACGCTGGAAACGATGGCTCCAGCGCATGCGGTGCCGACCGCGGCCGAGATGTATGTGATCGAGTTGTACAGCGCCAGTGCCTCAGATGCAGCGGAGGCCCGCGATATGCGGACCACCAGCATGGTCAGTGCTGTCTCGTTCACCATGCCCCATACCGCTGCGGCAAGCAGCACCGTCGGCAGGGTGCGGTCGGCGAGAGGCAACAGCGCGTAGACCGCGATCAATGCAGCAAACGTCAGAGGCAGCAGTATGCGCTCCAAGCGATTCGTCCAACGGTGCAGCAGTCCCGCGGACGCGAAACCACATCCGTACGCGAGGGCTACTGCGGAGGAGAGACCAGGACCGTGTCCCAAGTGCGCCCTCGCATCGGAGCCGACGAACGCGAAGACTCCGTAGAACGTAGCCATGAACGCCGCTACTGCACCGAGGAGAGGCAGGACCGCACGGTCGCTGAGAACCTCGCGGAACTGAGGTCGCCTCTCCTCAGGCGGGTCGGCAGACGGCAGGCCGAGACCGAAGACTGCAGCTACCAGGGCCAGCGCGGCCAGAACAACGAAAGCGCTGCGCCAAGAGAACAGTTGCGCGATCAGCCCGGCCACCGGAATCCCCACCACCAGTGACAGCGCCCAGCCGAGAAGCACCCGGCTCGTCGCCCGGCTTGCCAGCTCTCCATCGACCATGACGGCAACTAGTCCATACACCGCAGGCAACGCGATTCCCGCTGCCGCACCAGCGACAACAACGCCTGTGAGCAACCCCAACCCGTCGGAGGCACTCGCCACAACGACAAGACCGGCCGCGAGACCGGCAAGTCCTCCTACGACTCGAGCGCGGCCGGCCAACCTGCGAAGGCATACGCCCGCCGCAAACGAACTTGCAGCAAGCGCAAGGCCATAGATCCCGAAGATCCCGCCAGCAGTGACGGCGCTGAGACCGACGCCCTCGGCGATGTCAGGCAGCAGAACACCTGGAACGAGCGCCTGTGCCCCGATAGCTGTCACAGCGGCGGTCAAGATCCACAAGGTTGACGGCAATGGTTGCCGACGTTCCAAAGAAGCACTCATGGATCTAGAATGCATATAGCCTTATGGCAGATTCACCGAAAAATTAGAAGGTCCGAACCTGGTTCGGCCGAACCTCATCCTAGGAGGCGGCGTGGATGACATCGACCGAACACTGATCGGTCTGCTCCAGGAGGACGCCTCACGCACGTACGCAGATCTGGCTGCTGCCGTCACACTGTCAACCGGTGCCGTCCATGAACGGGTGCGGAAACTGCGACAGCGGGGGATCATCCTCCGTACGACAGTGGACTTGGACGCGAAGGTCCTGGGCCGCCCCGTCGTTGCCTTTGTTCTGATGGAGACAGAGGGGTGGATCACGAAAGCGATCCGCCAGGCGACCATCGAAGACCCGCGAGTGGAAGATCTGCACACTGTGGCGGGTGAGGCGAACTTCGTCCTGAAAGTCCGCGTGGGGGATCCCGCTGAACTGCAGCGTTTTCTCCGCAGTCTCTATGACGTGGCCGGCGTGCGCCGAACGCGCACGCTAATGGTGCTCGACACCTATGTGGACCGTCGTCCGGGCGTGGCACCGGTCAACGAGGAACTGTCGCCACCGGACTGAGTGCCTGCCACAGGATTGGGTTTTGGTTCGAGCATGACGTGCTGGTGGCTGGCCGCCTGAAACGAGGCCGCCGTCTGGGACAGGCTGCACGCCGTGCCGCTGAAGGAACTGCGATCGAAGAACCAGCTGGAGTGGTCCCGGGCAGTGATCGACTCGTCGCACATGCGGGCGGCCCGCCGGTGCCCAAACGCGGGCCCAGCCCGGTCGAACCGTGCACGGCCGGGCAGCACCCCCATCATCGGCGGGCAGGGCATCCCGCTCGCGGTGTCACCGGCCCCCGCCCCTGTTCGACAAGATTCCGGCCGTTGCAAGCCTGGCCGGAAGGCCCAGCCGACGGCCGGACGCCCTTCCGGCAGATGTCCTACAGGCACAGCCGGTCGCCCGACGACGGCTGGGGCCAGGGAGGCAGCAGCGGTTTGATCAGCACAAACAGTCCGAATCGTCACACCGGTCACGCCCGCCCCCTGCGCGAGAGCCGGGGCGCGATCGTCAACGTCTCCAGCACCTACGGCCAGCCACCGGCCGAACCTCGTCGCCGCCCACTACGGGGCGTCCACGGCGGCCCTCGAACAGCCGACCCGCTCATGGACGGTTGAACTGGCGGCCGACGGCATCCAGGTCATGCCGTCGTTCCCGGACCGACCGAAAGTCAGGCTCGGGCTGCCGCAGGACTTTCCGAAGCCGTCATTCCAGGCCAAGCAGCAGGAGGTCGCCCGAATCCCCTGGCCGTCGCGTCGAGCCCGAGGAGGTCGACAACTTGATCCTGCGCCCGGACCGGATACCACCTGGCTCACCGGCCAGATCCTTACGCTGACGGAGCCTGGAACGGGCCTGAGGCCTCGGCCCGCGCGACACTTCGCGTCAGGCGGCCTTGAGCAGCGCGGTCAGGTCGGCCGTGTCGATCAGGTGGGCGCGGGACGGGAACACCTTCTCGACCAGGACCCGGTTGACCTCCGGGTCATGGTCGGCGACGCCGTCGGTCAGGACGTACACCTGGTAGTCGCGGTCGGCGGCGTCGATGAGGGTGGACAGGACGACCCCGCTGGTGCTTATGCCGGAGAGGATCAGGGCGTCAATGCCGCGGCTGCGCAGCTGCTCGTGGAGGTCGGTGGTGGAGATCGAGCCGAAGCGGATCTTGCGGACGACGATGTCGCCGTCCTCGGGGGCGATCCGTGCGTCGATCTGCGTGGCGTCGTCCTCGTGGTGCAGCATCTTCGCGGCGGCCACCGCGCTGAAGGCCTTGTTGGTATCGGGGACCGCGTTCCAGTCGTCCTCGGCGAAGGCGACGCGGACGTAGCCGATGGTGCCGCCGACGGCGCGGAGGTCGGCCATCGCGCCCTTGACCCTCTCGACGAGCGCGTCGGATTCGGGGACGTGGGCGAGAATTCCGTTCTGGAAGTCCATGGCCAGCAGGGCGGTCCGCCGGGGGTCGATCGCGGGGTGGGCGGGGGTGGTCATGCGTGGTTCTCCTTGCGGGGGTTTGGTGCAGCGTTCGCAGCGTTTGTAGGGGTGTTGGCCGTGCTGCGGGCCATCAGCTGACGGTCCAGGACGGTCAGGAGCAGGACGACAACACCCGCCGCGACCAGAACGAGGCCGAGGCTGTGCAGACCGTCGTCGCTCGCCCCATCGTGGAAGACGATGCCGCCGATCACGGACGATGCGATGGTCCCGAGGTATCCGAAGGTCCTAAAGAGGCCGGCAGCGGTGCCGATCTGGTCGGGCGGTGCCGCAAGGTAGAGGGCGGTCTGATTGCCGACCGTGGTAGCGGCCGAGGTGACGCCGAAGATCAGGGAGACCAGGACGACCGCGAGGGCGGGGCTGTGCGAAGTGAGCAGCATGATGGCGGCCGAACCGATCAGCATGGTCAGCGCTGCGGTGATCAGCGGTCCGCGTACCAGGTTGCGGCGCGTGAGGGGGCGGGAGAGCAGTGCGGAGGCGGCACCCATCGGGAGCAGCAGGAGTCCTGCCTGCACGGTGGAGTAGCCGTGTGCGGCTTCCATCCACTGCGTCATGCCGTACATGACGGTGTACGTGCCCAGGAGGGTGAGGGCCTGGCGCAGGTAGGTGCGGGTGAGAGTCGTGTTGGCGGCGAGGCCGCGAAAGTCGAAGAACGGGGCCGTCACGCGCAGTTCCCACCAGGCTGTGGGTACGGCGGCCGCGACGAAGACGGCGAGCGCGGCCCACGCGGGCTGCGGGAGGCTCATCAGGAAGATGACCAGTGCGGTCATCGTGGTGGCGAAGCCGATGATGCCGGGCAGGTCGATCCGGTCGGCGATCGTACGGAAGGCGCTGTCCGCGCGGTCGAGCGGCGGGTCCTTGGGGAGCCAACGCAGAGCCATGACCAGAGCGATCACGGTGACCGGGAGGTTGATGAAGAAGGCCCAGCGCCAGCCCGCCGCGCCGACCAGGAGTCCTCCGAGGGGCGGGCCGATGGCGGCGGTGGCCATGCCGGCGATGGCGAGGCCGCCGAGGACGCCGCCCGGCGGGGTGTCCAGGCCGCTGTCCTGGGCGCGTCGCCGGATCATCACCATGGCGCAGGGGAAGGCCGCCGAGGTGCCGGTGCCGATCAGGATCCGGGCGGCGGTGAGCATGGTCAGGTTCTGGCCGAAGCCACCTACGAGACCGCCGAGCAGGACGAGGACGATGCCGGAAAGGAAGATGCGGCGCGGGCCGAGCACCTCCGCCAGTTTCCCGGCGGTGGGCTGGGCGACGGCGCTGGCCAGGTAGAGGGCGGATACAAGGGCCGCGGTGGCACCGACGGAGACTTTTAGTTCGGCGGCGATGGGGACCGTAGCGGTCGCGATGATGGAGCTGTTGATCGGGTTGAGGGCCGAGCCCACATAGAGCGGGGTAGTGAAGGGCCAGGCGAAGAGCTTGTACTGCCGATCGTGCGTCGAGGCTTCGGCGGGCCCGGCTGCGGCTGCTCTCATATGCCGCTGCCACTGAGGTCGGCTTCGGCGAGCCGCTCCAGGAGTTCGATGGCCTTCTCCACGTCCTGACGCTCGCCCGGGACGACCACCTGGTCGATGGCGCGCGCCAGGAAGGAGGCGCGGCCTGTCAGAAGCCGGTCGATCAGCTCGGTCGCGGACGGGTCGGCGCTGATCAGCTTCTTGCGACCGTCCCTCGGGTCAGGCTGGCTGTGGACGAGACCGGCGGCCTTGAGGACCGCCAGGCTCTGTGCGATCGACTGGGCGCTGACGTGCTCGATGGTGGCGAGCCCCGCCGCAGTGACCGGGCCTTCTCGTATCACGCTCGCCAGGACGCCCAGCTGTGTGGCTGTCAGACCAGTCGCGTGCTGCCCCGACTCCGCGCGCAGCCGTGCGCGCAGCCGTGTCATCGCGTCCTGCAAGCGCTGCGCGGTCGCGGCAGGCGCTGTGGACTGCTGCTGCCCGGGAGTCGTGTTCATGCCCCCATCCTAAAATTCCACAAGTAACTTAAGCAAGTTACTTGTGGAATTTTAGGTCCTCGTCCGGTGGGCCGGCCGGATGGCCAGCCCACCGGATCCCAGCGACGCGTCGCGGCGTCAGTCGGTGCGGACGGTGATGAGCCCCCGGCGGGTGCACTCGTCCATCAGGTCGGAGAAACGGCCGCGCACCGTCTCCGGGCGCGGCTGCCAGATGCGGCAGACCGCGTGCGCCAGCACGCTGGGCGCGGCAAGGTACGGCCGAACAGGACATTGACGCCTTCGGCGGTGGTGTCGCCAGCGGCATGATGCGGGCGACACCCGCGTTGTCGACCAGCACATCCAGCTGCTCCCACCGCTCGATCGCGGCATCGGGCCAGCCCTGCCGTACAGGCCGAGGCGCACGGATTGGATCGGCATGCACGACTCGATCCGGCCCAGTCTGCCGCAGGAACACCCGGCCCACTGCACGCCGTGGCGTGCACACCGTCCACAAACCCGACCCCACAAACGCCGCTTGGACGATGTCGTCCATGAGTACATGGCCTTGACGGCGTTTTGCCTACCCCTTGCCGGAGCCGGGGCAAATGATGTTGCTGCGGATGCCGTGGGTCGCGGCCTCGATCGCGGAGCTCTGGTCATGGCAACCTCGGCGGCCTTGGTGGCGGCGTAGCCGGAAAACCCGGGACGCCCACCAGCCCCGGGCCGGAGGACATGCTCACGATCACGCCGGAGCTCTGTGGTGGCGCGTCACCTTGCGTCAGACGACTCCCTCGACGACGGCGCGTCCCAACAGGCCGTCAGTGTCGTCGACCCAAGCCAGGACCGTGCCGTCGGAGCTCACATGACCTGCACCCCGGCGCGGCACGCTGTCCACGGTCAGCGCTGATGCCATTTTCCGTCATCTTCGCTCGCCCCCCGGCCACCCGCGGTTCCTGCGTCGCCGATCTGTTTGAGCAACAAGGTGAGGGTCGCGAGCGACTCCGGTCCCAGCAACTCCTCGATCCACCGGCTCGTTTCCTGGGCTTGGATCCGGCCCGTGGCTGCGCGTTCGCGCCCGGCAGAGGTGAGGGTGACGAGCTGGCGGCGGCGGTTCGCGGGGTCGACCGTCTTGGTCAGCAGTCCGCGGGCGACCAGCCGATCGAGCAGCGGGGTCAGTGTCGAGCGGTCGACGGCCGCCAGCGAGCCGAGGGTCGTCTGGTCGAGGCTGCCGCGTTCGTCCAACACTTGGACCACGGCGAACTGCACGGGAGTGAGATCTCCTGCGCGGGACTGCCATGAGGCGTTGATCACCTGCGTTGCACGCCGCAGGTGATGCGCCATGCCGTCAGCGAGCAGTCCGTCGTATCGGGCCCCGGTCACCATGCCCACGACTTTACTCCGTGCACTGTGAGTCCGCCCACGAATAGTTGGTACACAAATAGTTGTGGGATACATTGACCGTGTACGAATTGATCGCACACGGAGAGTTCTCATGTCGAAAAAGGTGATCGTGGGCATGACCGGGGCGACCGGCGCCATCTTCGGGATCGAGATCCTGCGCAAGCTGCTGCCGCTGCCCGACATCGAGACGCATCTGGTGCTGTCCCAGTGGGCCAAGGCGACGATCCACCTGGAGACCGGCCTGTCGGTGCGGGAGGTCACCGCACTGGCCGACGTGTCGTACAGCGCGCACGATCAGGGCGCTGCGATCTCCTCCGGGTCCTTCCCGGTGCACGGCATGATCGTCGCCCCGTGCAGCATGAAGACACTCGCGGGCATCCGCGCGGGGTACGCCGATGGGCTGGTCTCCCGCGCCGCCGACGTGACGCTCAAGGAGGGCCGACGGCTGGTCCTCATGCCCAGGGAGACCCCGCTCAGCGAGCTTCACCTGGAGAACATGCTGGCGCTTGCCCGCATGGGCGTCCGGATCGTGCCGCCCATGCCGGCCTTCTACAACCTTCCGAAGTCCGTCGACGAGGTGGTCGACCACCTCGTCGTCCGGGTGCTGGATCAGCTGGACATCCAGGTCTCTTCCGCAGGGCGCTGGACCGGCATGCCCACCAGCCACTCCCTCATCGCAGAAAGAAGCAACTGATGTACGACCACGCCGACCTGCGGTCCTACCTGGCCGCCCTCGAAGCCCTGGGAGACGTCCAGCACATCACCCGGGAAGTCAGCCCACACCTGGAAGCCGCAGCCATCACGCGCCGTTCCACCGAACTCACCCGTCCTGCCCCCCTCTTCGACAACGTCGCAGGAGTGGCACCCGGTTTCCGCATGGCCGGCGCGCCCTGCGCCCTGTCCAGCATCCCCGGACACCCGCTGGCCCGGGTGGCTCTCTCCTTCGGCCTGCCGCACACCGCGACCGCCGCCGAGATCGTTGATCACTTGGTGCAAGCACGCTCGCGCGAGCCCCTGCCGCCGCGCCGGGTGAACGCAGGCGACGCACCGTGCAAGCAGAACATCCTGCTCGGCGACGACGCGAGCCTGGCTCGCTTCCCCATCCCGAAGGTTCACCAGGACGACGGTGGCCCCTACGTCAACACATGGGGCGTCATCATCGCCCGCACCCCGGACGGCCGGTGGACCAACTGGGCAATCTCCCGCATCATGCAGGTCGACGATCGGCACATGACCGGACTGGTGCTGCCCGGACAGCACCTGGGCCAGGTCTGGCGCGAGTGGGAGGCGCTCGGGCAGCCGATGCCGTTCGCCCTCGTGCAGGGCGGAGACCCCGGAGTCCCGGCGGTCGGCGCGATCCCCCTGCCCGCCGGCGCCGACGAGGGCTCCTACCTCGGCGCACTGCGCGGCCGACCGGTCGACGTAGTGCGGTGCGAGACGAACGACCTGGAGGTGCCAGCCGGCGCCGAGGTCGTCATCGAGGGCCACCTGTCGGCCACCCGCGACGCGATCGAGGGCCCGTTCGCCGAGTTCCACGGCTGGGCGTTCGACGAGACTTCGCCCCAGCCGCTGTTCACCATCGACGCGATCACCCACCGGGACAACCCGATCTGGCCCGTGGTGGCCGCCGGCCGCCCGGTCGACGACTCGCACGCCCCGTCCGGCCCCGGCGTGGCAGCCGAGGTCCTCGCAGCCCTGCGGGACGCCGGCCTGCCGGTCACCACCGCCTGGCTGCCCCTCGCTGCGGCCTGCCACTGGCTGGTCATCACCGTCCCGGCCAACTGGCGCGAGCAGTTGCCCGGCGTGGACACCGCCGGGTTCACACACCGCATCGGCGAGGTGATGAGCACCAGCCGGGCCGGGCGGCTCTGCCCGGTGACCTACGTGCTGGACGACGACATCGACCCGTCGAACGAGACAGATCTGCTGTGGGCACTGGGTACCCGGGTACATCCGGTCAAGCGCCAGGAGAGCTTCGAGGGGCCGATCATGCCCTGGTACCCGTGCTATCTGGAGGAGGAACTCCACTCCGGCCGCGGCGCCACCGTCGTCCACGACGCTCTGCTGCCGCCTCTCGGCGCTGGCCGAGTGCCGCCCGCCGCGTTCGACAGCGTCTATCCAGCGGACCTGCGCGCCCGCGTCCTGGCCGCAGAAAAGGCCTGAGCCTGACGCCCGGAGGCCGACCACTCCACCGCCCCGGGGGGGGGGCGGCGCGAGTGTCGGGGGCGCACAGGCTGTCGGCGCGCAGCCTCCCCGCCCCAACGACGGCCATTTAAGATAGATACAATGAGACACAAAGTT
>NZ_JBHZAN010000049.1:0-55187 GCF_042754285.1 Streptomyces sp. NPDC059224 | reverse complement strand
GTTCCCCTGGGCGCGCGCCCAGGGGAACCGGCCCCCTCGTGCCGATGTGCCGCGCTCAGCTCAGGGTGAAGTCGTCCGCGTTCACCGCGGCCTGGCCGTACCAGCCGTGGACGTAGACGGTGACCGTTCCGCTGCCGCCGGTGGTGAAGGTGACCTTGAGCTGGTTCCAGCTCGTACCGTTCGACCAGGTGCTGGCGGTGGCGCCGCCGCCGACACCGACGTAGGCGTACGGGCCCTGCACCCAGCCGGAGAGCGTGTAGGTGTGGTTGGGGGAGAGGGTGACGGTCTGGTCGCATTCACCGGTGGCACTGGCGCTCGGGGTCACCTGGAGGCTGTGGCTGCCGCCGTGGACCGGGCTGGAGACGACCGTGCTGCCGCCGGTGCAGGTCCACGGACTCGGACTGCCGCTCTCGAAGCCCGCGTTGACCAGTGAGCCTCCGCCGCCGCCACCTCCGTCGGAGGAGGTGACCGTGAGCGTGTAGGTCGCGCTGTGGCTGCCGCTCGCGGCGGTGCCGGTGACCGTGATCGGGTAGCTGCCCGCGGCCACCGACGAGCCGACCGTCGCCGTCAGCGTCGAACTGCCGCCGGAGGTCACGGAACCCGGGCTGAAGGAGACGCCGACACCGGAGGGCGCGCCGGAGGCGGAGAGGCTGACGGACTCGGCGCTCCCGGAGGTGACGGCCGTGCCGACGGTCGCGGTCGCCGACCCGCCCTGGGCGACCGAGGCGGAACCGGGCGACAGGGAGAGGGAGAAGTCGGTGGTGGTGCCTCCTCCTCCGCCCGAACCGCCCTCGTAGGGCACGAACGCGTCGGTGAAGGCGAGCGGGTTCTGGCTGATCTCACTGCACGTGGACAGGGAGTTGGCGCTCCCGCCGCACGGCTGGTCCCGGTTGGCCGACCAGAACGCCAGCCGGCCGACGCCGTTCTGCGCGGCGAAGCTCTCCACCGTCTGGGCGTCGGCGAGGGTGAAGGTGGACCCGTCGTCGTTCTTGCCGATCATCGGGGTGATGCCGAGGTTGGCGTAGCCGTAGCCGGAGTCGACGGACTGCATCTGCGCGAGGGTGGCCCGGGCCGCGGAGAGGGCGGCCTGGCCCATCTCGGTGCCGGTGCCGGCGTAGTAGTCCATGGTCATGACGTTGACGACGTCGATCCTGACGCCGGCGTTCTTGGCGGCCTTGAGGATGTTGACGCCGTCGCCGGTCAGCCCGCTCGTCAGGACGGGCAGGGTCATGGAGAACTGGAGGCCCGGGTTGGACGCCTTGAGGTCCTTCATCGCCTGCATCTGACGGGCCACGGCCGCGGTGTCGGCCACGGCGGCGCCCTCGACGTCGAAGTCGAGCTGGGTGACGCCGTAGTCGTTGATGACGGCCTGGTAGCCGGCGTCGATGCTGCTCTGGTTCGAGCAGGTCCAGGCGAGCGGCTCGCCGCTCGCCCCGCCCGAGGAGATGATCACGGACGCGCCCTCGGCCTTCGCCCTGGCGATCTCCGGGTCGGTGTAGGAGTCGTTGCCGACGGGGAGGGTGTCGCCCCAGATCTGGTTGCAGCCCACGCCGAGGACGAAGGCCGCGGTGTACGCCTTGAGGTGGTGGCCGGTGATGGCGGTGTCGAGCAGGCCTTCCTGACCGTTCGACATGTCGACGTAGGGAGCCACGGAGTAGACGCTGCCCGCCGCGGCGCTGCCGGCGGGGGCCAGCGCGACGGCGGCGCCGGTGGCCGCGAGGGCCAGGGCGCACGCGGAAGCCGCAAATCTTGCCAGGTACATGACAGTGGCCCTTTCGGGATGCCCAAGGAGGGTGGAGGGGTGGGGGGACGGGGCCGCGGAAGTATTGGTACATACCAAACTCCCCGAGGTCTCCGCCGTCAAGAGGACTAGACCAAAGCCTCCGTCAAGACGAGCGTCCCCTCTCTGTCCTCCCTTGCGGAGGGCCCGTTCGGCGGAGCCTCCGTCCCGGTGGTCGGAAACGAGCCGTGCGGCGGGTGCCGGGCCGGGTGACGGGTTCCGGCCGTGCGGCGGGTGCGGGCGTCGGCGAAGGTCAGGCCGGCATGCGCGGGCCGGTCGGGGTGGCGGTCGTATCGGACCACGTCCGCGCGTCCGCGTCGGTGCCCGGCGGGGGCGCCACCGCCGGGTCGTCGTGCTTGCCGGACAGGCCGGGCACGGTCTGGCCCGCGGTGAGCGCGGTGCCGGGCGCGCCCGGCACGTCGAGGCGGCGGTACGCCGGCGTGCCCTTCACCAGCTCCCGGCCGGCCGGCCGGGCCGGCCGTGGTCCTGCCCGGTTGCTGTCCGACCGGCCGGTCGGACGCTCAGGCCGAGGGCTCCGTCACGGTGCGCTCGCCGCGCCGGGCGAAGACCAGGCCCGCCCACGCCATGGCGGCCAGCGGGATGACGCCGGAGACGATCACCTGACCCTGGCTGGAGACCAGGCTGTTCGGAGTGCCCAGCAGGTAACCGACGCCGATGCAGCTGCGGGACAGGGCCTGGAAGCAGGCCCAGGCGCTGCCGTGCACCTCGGCCGGCACCCGCGAGTGCACCGCGTTGCGCAGACCGACGTTGCACGCGCCGTTGCCGAAACCCGCGACCAGGAACAGCGGGAAGATCACCGCGGCGACCGGGATCAGACCGGTGAGGAGCAGGCCCAGGCCGATGCCCATGACGCCGCCGACGATCAGCAGGGTGTGCCGGTCCGCCCAGCCGGCGCGGCCCGCGAGCAGGGCGCCGGGCACGGACCCCAGGGCCCAGGTGGCCAGGAAGAGACCGAAGACGGTGTCGTTGCCGTTGACGACGTCGCGCAGGTAGAAGACGCCCGCGACGTTCTCGATGCTGGTGGCCAGCATCGCCGCCGCCAGGGCCGGCATCAGGGTGCCCACCACCGGGGCGTCGCGCAGTGCCCGGTAGCCGTCCGCGAGCTTGGTGGCGGGGCGGCGGCCGATCGCCACGTCCACGGTGCTCGGCACCGCCAGCATGGTGCACCCCGCCAGCACGAGGAAGGAGGCGGCGTCCACGCCGAGGAGCACGCCGGTGCCCCACCGGGAGTTGAGGAAGCCGGCCAGTGGAGGCCCGAGCAGCCCCGCCACGGAGAGGCCGGCCGTCAGCAGGCTGTTCGCCCGGCCGGTGTGCTGGTCACCGGCGACGGCGGGCAGCATCTTGAACCCGGCGGCCACCGAGGCCACTCCGGCCAGGGCGGACAGCGCGATCAGCGCGACCTTCACGTGGAAACCGCCGACGGCGGTGGCCGCGCCCAGGGCCAGCGACTGGGCGAGCAGCGCCCACAGGCAGACCGCGCGAGCGCTGAACCGGTCCACCAGTGAGCCGATCAGCGGCGCCGCGAGCACCGTCGGGATGAGTTCGGCGAGCATCACCTCGGTCACCCCGAACCGGATGTCCCGGTCCGCCGCGTGCAGCACCAGGCCCAGCGAGGCAAGGGTGTCGCCGAGACGGGAGAACAGCGTTCCCGCGATGAGCACCTGCGCGGCCACCGGCATCGCCGTGGTCCGGCGCAGCGCGGCGAATGGCGCTCTCCGCGTCTTTTGCGTATCCAATCCAGTCCAATCCGTCCACTTGCCGTGCCTGTTCAGTCTGCTCGCCGATCAGATTAGGCCTGCTCGCAGAGTGGTGGTGCGTCCACCGGCCACCGGGACGGGCTGCGTTCCGGCCTTTGCGTGCCCTGCCGGGACCCGGTGTGCGATGCCAATTTCTCAGCCACGAACGGCGCTTCACCGAATATCCACACATGTTCCACATCAACTCCGGGTGGACCGGAACGGACCGGCGCGTTCCGTGTGCCACCCGCGACGATGTGCATCCGGGGCGTTCCGGACGTCCTTTCCCGAGCGGGCCTGACCGTGGCGGGGGATGCGAGTCCCGATGTCCCGCTGGGGGCCGGAAAGCCTGCTTTTCGGCCAATCGCTGGAGTTGCGGCGGTCTCTTCCGGCCGACCTGCTCCCGCGCCGTTCGCCGACCCGGAAAGCGCCTTCCGCGACGGCGGGGTTATCGGGGCCGGCCGGATGAATGTCCGGAAAATGTCGGGACAACAAGGCGCCCCATTCCCCGAGGTGCGACGAAAAGGGAACGAACCGGTATCTCCGGGAAGCGCAAGTCCCCTGGTCGGGAAAGTGCGTGCCGCCTCCGGCATCTCCTGCCTACACTCGATCGGTATCACGCACGGTAGCCGCGGAAGGCGGCCGCTCCACTTCGGCGTGACGAGTCCGGACGATTGAGGGGAGAGGGCCATGCGCGATCGCGCGACTGCCGCCTCTTCCCGTTCCCGGTACGAGGTGATCCTCGTGTCCCCGTCCCTCCGGTACCCGCCGCGCGGCCGGTACCGGACTCCGTGACGCCCGGCCGGGTTCTTCAACTTCAGTCATATGTCTGAGCATTGACGTGTCATCAGACACGTCCCGGTGAACTTCGCGACACGGAAATTGCGCGCCCATTCCAGGATCCGTCCGGGAACCGCATTCGAAAGGCAACGGGCCATGCGCGCCGAACTCCACCCGAACTCCGTCACCTCCCCAGCGGCCGTTCGCAACCTGGGCATCCTCGCCCACGTCGACGCCGGAAAGACCACCGTCACCGAACGCATCCTCTTCGCGACCGGCACCATCCACAAACGCGGCGAGGTGCACGACGGCACCACCGTCACCGACTTCGACCCCCAGGAACGCGACCGCGGCATCACCATCTTCGCCGCGGCCGTCAGCTGCGCCTGGGCTGGCCACCGCGTCAACCTCATCGACACGCCCGGCCACGTCGACTTCGCCGACGAGGTCGAACGCTCCCTGCGCGTCCTCGACGGCGCGATCGCCGTGTTCGACGCGGTGGCCGGCGTGGAGCCGCAGAGCGAGTCGGTGTGGCGTCAGGCCGACCGGCACGGAGTCCCCAGGATCGCCTTCGTCAACAAGCTGGACCGCGCGGGCGCCAGCCTCGACGCGGCCGTCGAATCGATCCGCACCCGGCTGCACCCGGCCCCGCTCGTCGTCCAGCTGCCCATCGGGGCGGAGGACGGCTTCACCGGCGTCGTCGACCTCGTCGGCATGCGGGCGCTGGTGTGGCCGGACGACGGCGCCACGGCGGTCACCGGACCGGTCCCCGACGGGCTGCGCGCGGAGGCGGAGCGCCGACGGCGGGTGCTGGAGGAGACGGTGGCCGCCCTGCACCCGGCGGCGCTGGAGGAGTTCTGCGGGCCGGCCGGCCGGCTGTCCGACGGCACGCTGCGCGCCGTCCTGCGCGACCTCACCCTGACCGGTGGGGGCGTCGTCGTCCTGTGCGGCTCCGCCTACCGCAACCGGGGCATCGAACCGCTGCTGGACGCGGCCGTCGCCTATCTGCCGTCCCCGCTCGACGTACCCGCCGTACGCGGCACCCATGAGGGCGCCGAACGGCGGCGGGCCGCCGACCCCGAAGGGCCGTTCGCAGCGCTCGCGTTCAAGGTGACCGCGACGCCCACCGGACGCCTCACCCATGTCCGCGTCTACTCCGGCACGATCGAGAAGGGAGACACCGTGTGGGACCCCGCGACCGGCCGCGGCGAACGTGTCGCCCGTATCCTCCGCGTCATGGCGGGGCGCCACGAGCCCCTCGACCGGGCGGTGGCCGGTGACATCGTCGCCGTCGTCGGGCCGAAGTCGGCCCGGCCCGGCTCCACGCTGTGCACACCGGACGCCCCGCTGCTCCTGGAACCGCCCCTCGCCCCGGAACCGGTGGTGTCCGTCGCCGTCGAGGCCCGTCGCCGCACCGACACCGGGCGGCTGGCCCAGACGCTGGCCCGGCTGACCGAGGAGGACCCCTCGCTGGTGGTGCGCACCGACTCGGAGACCGGGCAGACCGTGCTGTCCGGGATGGGTGAACTGCATCTGGAGGTCGCGGTGGAGAAGATCCGCGGGGCCGGCGGCCCCGAGGTCGCGGTGGGCCGGCCGCGGGTCGCCCTCCGGGAGACCGTGGTGCGCGGGGTGACCGGCTTCGTCCACCGGCACGTCCATCAGACCGGTGGCGCCGGGCAGTTCGCGCACGTCGTCCTGGACGTCGAACCGCTGGAGCACGAGGCGGGCTTCGTGTTCCGATCGGCGGTCACCGGCGGCCGGGTGCCCCAGGAGTACGTCCGCGCGGTCGAGGCCGGCTGCCGGGACGCGCTCGCCGAGGGCCCCCTCGGCGGACACCCGGTCACCGGGCTGCGGGTCACCCTCACCGACGGTTCGACGCACGTGAAGGACTCCTCCGACACGGCGTTCCGAACGGCGGGCAGGCTCGGTCTCCGGGAGGCGCTGCGGGAGTGCGCGATGGTCCTGCTGGAGCCGGTCGCCGAGGTCGTGGTGACCGTGCCGCAGGAGGCGGTCGGCGGGGTGCTGGGCGACCTGGCCGCCCGGCGCGGCCGGGTCACCGGCACCGCCGCCCGGGGTGGGGCGGCGGTGCTGACCGCCACCGTGCCGCTGGCCGAACTCTTCGGCTACGCGACCCGGCTGCGCGGCCGCACCCGGGGCCGGGGCACCTTCACCACCCGCCCGACCGGATACACCCCGACCCCACCGCCCACCCCCTGACACCGGCAGGTACCGGGGACAACATCCTCGCCTCCCGCCCCGGCGTCAGGTCGGCCACCCTCACCGTGCCCGGTGCCCGCCGGGGTCCGGTGCCCCGGAGGGACCTCGCCCGCTCCCGCAACGGGCTACGCCCCGACGGGGCCGGGCGCGGCACCCCGTCCCCGGCACCGGGTGGGGAGCGGGGGCACCGCCCCGGGTCCCACCGCGGCGTCCGGCCGGCGATTCTCGCCGCGTCCGGTGTCCGGTGGTCGGGGTCCGCCGGGTCCGGTGCCGGTGCTGACGCTCGGGTGGCGGGCACAGGGAGGGCACCGGGGGTACCGCCCTCGGTCCCCACCGCGGCGGCCGGTCGGTGACGTTCGCTGTGTCTGCAGTCCGCTGTCCGCCGCGTCCGCCGCGTCCGGTCCAGTCGGACCCGCAGCCCGCATCGGGCCGGGGTCCGGTGCCCACGCCCGGGTCGGGGTCCCCTCCCGCCCGCGGCGGACTTCGCCCCGGCGGGGCCGGGCGCGGCAGGCGGTCACCGGCACCGGGAGAGGATGGGGGGATCGTCCTCGGTCGCCGCCGCGGCGTCCGACCGCGCCACGCCCGCCGGGTCCGGTGATCGGTGCCCGGCGGGCGGGCCCCGCCGGTGCCCGCTAACCGCCACGGGCCAGGATCCGCTACCCGCCCCGGACCGGAGCCCGGAGCCCGGCGCCCGCGCTCGGGTCGGAGACACCCCCCGCCCGCGACGGGCCCCGCCCCGGTGTTCCCGGCGGTCGGGCCCCGCAGGGGACTGGTGCGCGCCCCCGACCCGGAGGTACGTCACGTCCCCGGCGCGGCGGGCTGCGCCCGGTCGTGCGGCCATGGGGCCGCTGGCGCCGGGAAGGGGAAAACGAGGACACCTCACCGGTCCCCGTGACCGCGCGCGGGGGCCCGGTGCCCGCCGCGCCGCAACCCCGTCGAAACACAACCGTTGTGGAACGCCCCGTAAGCGCTCTCCGCCCAGGTCACCCGGCTTCCGTGCAGGTCACGCCGCCTGGCGTGCGGACACCGCCCGGACGGAACCGGCTGTTCCCCGCCCCGCCTGGGCGGATACCCGTGCCGGATCCCTTGACGAGTCACTGTTCGGGGGATTAACTCACGTCCTAAATTAAGCCATGAGGGGGCTTCGGGAGCCGAACGATGGTCTCGGCCTTCGCACTTGCGGGCGCCGGCCGTCGCGAAGTCCTCTCGGGGTTCTCGACTCCCGGAAAGGCACAGCTGGAGCCATGCGCAGCATCCGAGCCGCGGCCGTAGGCGCCGTCACCATGTCTCTCGCCCTCGCGGCCACGGCCTGCGGTGGCGGTTCGTCCACCGGGGGCGGGTCCAACGACTCCCCGAAGACGCTCACCTACTGGGCCTCCAACCAGGGCGCCAGCATCGAGATCGACAAGAAGACACTCCAGCCGGAGCTCGACAAGTTCCAGAAGCAGACCGGCATCAAGGTCAAGCTGGAGGTCGTGCCCTGGTCCGACCTGCTCAACCGCATCCTGACCGCGACCACCTCCGGCCAGGGCCCCGACGTGCTGAACATCGGCAACACCTGGAGCGCCTCGCTGCAGGCGACCGGCGCCCTGCTGCCCTGGGACGCCAAGAACTTCGACAAGATCGGCGGCAAGGACCGCTTCGTCGACTCCGCGCTCGGCTCCACGGGTGCCGAGGGCAAGGACCCGGCGGCCGTCCCGCTGTACTCGATGGCCTACGCCCTCTACTACAACAAGAAGATCTTCGCCGACGCGGGCATCGCCAAGCCCCCGGTCACCTGGGACGAGCTGATCGCCGACGGCAAGAAGATCCAGGCGAAGGGCAAGTCGGTCCTCGGCGCCGAGGGCGGCAACGTCTCGGAGAACATCCACCACGTCTTCGTCTTCGCCAAGCAGCACGGCGCCGACTTCTTCACCGCCGACGGCAAGCCGAACTTCACCGACGACAACGTCGTGGCCGCCGTGAAGCAGTACGTCGACCTGATGGCCAAGGACAAGGTCATCCCGACCGGCGACGCCGAGTACGCGCAGAACCAGTCGGTCAGCGACTTCGCCAAGGGCAAGCAGGCGATGCTGCTGTGGCAGTCGGCGTCCGCCAACCTCAAGTCGCAGGGCATGAGCGAGAGCGACTACGGCATCGCCCCGGTGCCCGTGCAGTCCGGCACCCCCGGCACCGGCGCCCAGGTCAACTCGATGGTGGCCGGCATCAACATGGCCGTCTTCAAGAACACCAAGAACCTCGACGGTGCCACGAAGTTCGTGAAGTTCATGACCAGCGACGACGAGCAGAAGATCCTCAACACCGCCTACAGCACCATCCCGCCGGTCAAGGCGGCCCAGGCGGACGCGGCCTTCAACTCGCCCGCCAACGCCGTCCTGAAGAACACCCTCGCCACCAGCGCCTCGGCCCTGCCCCAGGTGGCCGCCGAGTCGCAGTTCGAGACGACCGTCGGTACCGCCGTGAAGAACCTGTTCGCCGCCGCGGCCGCCGGTCACGCCGTCACCACCGAATCGGTGAAGGCCGAGCTGGAGAAGGCCCAGCAGCAGATGCCGGCGGCCTGAACGCGATGACGACCACCACCACCGCCGTAACCGAGCCGGTGCGTGCGAACTCCCCCGGGACGGCGGGCGGCTCGGGCCGCCGTCCCGGGCGGATCCGCCGGATCGGACTGCCCTACCTGCTGCTCCTGCCCGCCCTGCTGCTCGAACTCCTCGTCCATCTCGTCCCGATGGTCATCGGCGTCGTGATGAGCTTCAAGGAGCTCACCCAGTTCTACATCCGGGACTGGACCACCGCCCCCTGGGCCGCGTTCGACAACTACAAGATGTCGGTCGACTTCGACGCCCCGGTCGGCAAGGCCCTGCTGCACTCCTTCTTCGTCACCGTCGGCTTCACGCTGCTCTCGGTCGGCCTGTGCTGGCTGATCGGCACCGCGGCCGCGGTGTTCATGCAGGACACCTTCAAGGGCCGGGGCCTGCTGCGGGCCCTCTTCCTGGTGCCGTACGCGCTGCCGGTCTACGCGGCCGTCATCACCTGGGTGTTCATGTTCCAGCACGACAACGGCCTGGTGAACCACGTCCTGCACGACCAGCTGCACCTCACCGACAAGCCCTCGTTCTGGCTGATCGGCGACAACAGCTTCTGGGCACTGCTGACCGTGTCGGTCTGGAAGGGCTGGCCGTTCGCCTTCCTGATCGTGATGGCCGGACTCCAGAACATCCCGAGGGAGCTGTACGAGGCGGCCGCCCTGGACGGCGCCGGCATGTGGCAGCAGATCCGCCGCATCACCATGCCCTCGCTGCGCCCGGTCAACCAGGTGCTGATCCTGGTCCTGTTCCTGTGGACGTTCAACGACTTCAACACGCCGTACGTGCTGTTCGGCAAGTCCGCGCCGGAGGCCGCCGACCTCATCTCGGTCCACATCTACCAGGCTTCCTTCGTCACCTGGAACTTCGGCACCGGCTCGGCCATGTCCGTGCTCCTGCTGCTGTTCCTGCTGGTCGTGACCGGCGTCTATCTCGCGCTCACCTCACGCGGACGGAGGACCGCCGATGTCTAGCCCCAGTTCGCCGATGGCGCCGCCGCGCTCCTTCCTGTGGGGCCGGGGGATCTTCCTCACGCTGCTCACCGGGTTCGTGCTGATCCCCGTGTACGTGATGATCTCCAGCTCGCTGAAGCCGCTCGCGGACGTCACCGGCAAGTTCCGCTGGGTGCCCAGTGGCCTGACCATCCGCCCGTACATCGACATCTGGTCCACGGTCCCGCTCGCGCGGTACTTCGTGAACTCCTTGATCGTGTCGGTCGCGGCGACCGTCTGCTCGGTCGTGGTCGCGGTGTTCGCCGCCTACGCGGTGAGCCGCTACGAGTTCCGCGGCAAGCGGGTCTTCACGGTCACCGTGCTGTCCACGCAGATGTTCCCGGGCATCCTCTTCCTGCTGCCGCTGTTCCTCCTGTACGTCAACATCGGCAACGCCACCGGGATCGCCCTGTTCGGCTCCCGCGGCGGCCTGATCCTCACCTACCTGACGTTCTCGCTGCCGTTCTCGATCTGGATGCTGATCGGGTACTTCGACTCGGTGCCGAGAGACCTGGACGAGGCCGCACTGGTGGACGGCTGCGGGCCGCTCGGCGCGCTGCTGCGGATCGTCGTACCCGCCGCGATCCCCGGGATCGTCGCGGTGGCCGTCTACGCCTTCATGACCGCGTGGGGCGAGGTCCTCTTCGCGTCGGTGATGACCAACGACACCACCCGCACCCTGGCCGTCGGCCTCCAGGGCTACTCCACGCTCAACGACGTGTACTGGAACCAGATCATGGCCGCCTCGCTCGTGGTGAGCGTCCCCGTCGTGGCCGGTTTCCTGCTGCTCCAGCGTTACCTCGTCGCCGGGCTGACGGCCGGCGCCGTCAAGTGAACCCCCCTAGTTCCGAAGCTTGTCGCGAAGGGAATTCCGTGACCATCGACCTCGCCGCACTCCCGCACGACTTCCTGTGGGGAACGGCAACCGCGGCGTACCAGATCGAGGGAGCCGTCGCCGAGGACGGCCGCTCACCCTCCATCTGGGACACCTTCTCGCACACCCCGGGGAAGATCGCGGGCGACGACAACGGCGACATCGCCTGCGACCACTACCACCGCTGGCGCGAGGACATCGCCCTGATGGGCCGACTCGGCACCAACGCCTACCGGCTGTCGGTCGCCTGGCCGCGGGTGCGGCCGGGCGGCGACGGCCCGGTCAACGCCAAGGGCCTCGACTTCTACGACGAGTTGATCGACGCCCTGCTGGCGGCGGGGATCACCCCGTCGGTCACGCTCTACCACTGGGACCTGCCGCAGGCCCTCCAGGACCGGGGCGGCTGGCCCGAGCGGGCGACCGCGGAGCACTTCGCCGCCTACGCCTCCGTCGTCGCCGAACGCCTCGGCGACCGTGTGCGCCACTGGACCACCCTCAACGAGCCCTCCTGCTCGGCCTGGATCGGCCACCTCGAGGGCACGATGGCCCCGGGCCTGACCGACCTGACGGCCGCCGTCCGCGCCTCCTACCACCTGCTCCTCGGCCACGGCCTGGCCGCGCAGGCGATCCGCGCCGCCGCTCCCGGCGCCGAGGTCGGCATCGTGAACAACCTCTCCACGGTGTTCGCCGCCTCGGACCGTCCCGAGGACGCGGCCGCCGTCCGCCGCCACGACGGGCACGTCAACCGCTGGTGGCTGGACCCCGTGCACGGCCGCGGCTTCCCCGCCGACATGGTCGAGACGTACGGCGTCGAACTCCCCGAGCGCCCCGGCGACCTGGCGACCATCGCCACCCCGCTGGACTGGCTGGGCCTGAACTACTACTTCCCGGCCTACATCGAGAACGACCCGAACGGCCCCGCCCCGTACGCCCGTTCGGTGCGCCGCCCCGGCGTCCCGCGCACCGGCATGGACTGGGAGATCGACGCGAGCGGCATCGAGACGCTGTTGCTGCGCCTCACGAACGAGTACGGCGCGCGCAAGCTCTACGTCACCGAGAACGGCTCGGCCTACCCGGACGTGGTCCGTCCCGACGGCACGGTCGACGACCCCGAGCGCCAGGAGTACCTGGCCGGCCATCTCGCGGCCTGTGCCTCGGCGGCCCGCAAGGGCGCCCCGCTGGCCGGGTACTTCGCCTGGTCGCTGCTGGACAACTTCGAGTGGGCCTACGGCTACGACAAGCGGTTCGGCCTGGTCCACGTCGACTACAAGACCCAGGTCCGCACCATCAAGGGCACCGGCCACCGGTACGCGGACATCATCCGCGAGCACCGGGGACAGGTCCGCAAGGCGGCCTGACCGGATCGGCGGTGGGCGCGGTTCAGGGGAGTTCCGCGTCCACCGCACCGCACCTCCACGCGCATGCACGACGGGCCGCCGGCACCGCCCTCTGATCTGTCATGAACACAACATGTGTGCACCATCGACACTCAGGAGACCCGCATGCCCACCCGCATCCCCCGTACCCTCCTGGCCGCCCTCGCGACGGCCGCCCTGCTGGCCCCGGGTCCGGTGCTGGCGGTACCGGCGTCCGCCGCCGCTGCCGCCGTGACCTGGGACACCGACCGCGCGAACACCGCCTGGACGGCGAACCCGAACGCCGTCACCGCCTCCGGCAGCGAGAACGCCGGCACCACCCCGGGCCTCGCCCTCGACGGCAACGGCACCACCCGCTGGTCCAGCAACTTCGCGGACGACGCCTGGATCCGCGTCGACCTGGGCGCCACGATCCGCATCGACCGGGTGGTCCTCGACTGGGAGGCCGCCTACGGCAGGAGGTACGTCCTGGAGGCCTCGAAGAACGGCACGGACTGGACGCCGTTCTACACCGAGACGGCGGGCACCGGTGGCTCGGTCACCGCGAGCACCTACCCGCAGGAGGTCACCGGCCGCTACGTCCGGATGCGCGGCCTCGAACGCGCCACCTCCTACGGCTACTCCCTCTGGAACTTCAAGGTCTACGGCGGCGAACCGGCGCCCGCGTCCTCGACCCGCACCAACCTCGCCCTGAACCACCCGGCGTACTCCAACTACTACCAGCACGCGGGCAATTCGCCGGCGTTCGCCACCGTCGGCGGCTGGCCGGCCGACCTGAAGGGCGACTCCACCCGCTGGTCGAGCGACTGGAACGCCGACCGATGGATCTCGGTCGACCTGGGCGCCGCCTCCACGATCTCCTCCGTGGACCTGTACTGGGAGTCGGCGTACGCCGTCGACTACCTCCTCCAGGTCTCCGACGACAACGCCAACTGGCGCACGGTGTACGAGCCTTCGCCAGCCCAGATCGCGTCCCGCCGCGCGAACGTCGCCGCCCCCGGGGACGCGGCGGGCCTGCACGACACGGTCACCCTCCCCACCCCGGCCACCGGCCGCTACGTCCGGATGCTCGGCAAGGAGCGCCGCGGCTTCTACAACCCGGCGCCCTACACCGCCCAGTTCGGCTACTCGCTCTACGAGTTCCAGGTCTGGGGCACCGGCGGCAGCGCGCAGGCGGCCTACCCCGCCCTGTCCGCCGAGCAGCCGGGCACCTACCAGACCACGTTCTTCGACGACTTCACCGGCTCCGCACTCGACCGCTCCAGGTGGCGGGTGGTCCGCACCGGCACCGAGATGGGACCGGTCAACGGCGAGTCCCAGGCGTACGTCGACTCGACGAACAACGTCTCGACCCAGAACGGCGAACTGATCCTCAAGGCGAAGTACTGCAAGGGCTGCACCCAGGCGGGCGGTGGCAGCTACGACTTCACGTCCGGCCGCATCGACACCAACACCCACTTCGACTTCACGTACGGCAAGGTCAGTGCCCGCATGAAACTCCCGGTCGGCGACGGCTTCTGGCCCGCCTTCTGGCTGCTCGGCAGCAACGTCGACAACCCTTCGGTCTCCTGGCCGGCCTCCGGCGAGACCGACATCATGGAGAACATCGGCTACCCGGCCTGGACCAGCACCGCCCTGCACGGCCCCGGCTACTCGGCCGACGGCAACATCGGTGCCCGCCAGACCTTCCCGAACGGCGGCACCGTCGACCAGTGGCACACCTACGCGGTGGAGTGGACGCCGACCGGGATGCGCTTCTACGTCGACGACACCCTGGTCCAGGAGACGACCCGCAACAAGGTGGAGTCCACCCGCGGCCAGTGGGTCTACGACCACAACCAGTACGTCATCCTCAACCTGGCCCTGGGCGGCGCCTACCCGGCCGGCTGGAACCAGGTCACCACCCCCTACTGGGGCCTGCCCCAGTCCAGCGTGGACAAGATCGCGGCCGGGGGAGTGCAGGCGGAGGTGGACTGGGTGCGGGTCGAACAGAAGAAGTAGGAGAGACGCAGGGGAGAAGCGGGGGCGCATCCACCCCGTCACTGAACCGGCCGTCCGCGCCGCCCGTATCCCCCCACCGTGGGAGGATCACTCACCATGAGTGCGTCACCGGCGGTACGGAGCCTGCGTGCCGCGGTGTTCGCCGCGGTGTGCGTACTCCTGGCCGCCGCCGGACACGCGCTGGCCATGGGTCGGATGCCGTCGCTGTGGGCCGATGCGGCCGGGTTCGTCGCCGTGTTCGGCCTGGGACGTGCCCTCGCGGCGCGGGAGCGCGGACTGCCGGAGATCGGCGCCGGCATGCTGCTCACCCAGGCGGGCCTGCACACCGGCTTCGACGCGGCACGCGCGGCCACGCCCGCACCGCAGCGCACCACGGGCATGACGCACATGGGCATGGCTCATACGGGCGTGGTTCATATGTCTCACATGTCCATGGCGGGGGCGGCGCCGCACCCGCATGCCCTGACCGCGCACGCCACCCTGGCCCATGTCCTCGCCGCCCTGGTCGCCTCCTGGTGGCTGCGGTGCGGCGAGGCGGCGGTGTGGTCACTGCTGCGCCGCGCGGCAGCCCTCGTGCCCGGCCTGGCCGCCTGGTGGCGCGACGCCCCGTTGCCCGGCCCGGCCGCCGGACCGCACCTGGTCCCGGCCGGTCCCATACGCCCCCGCCGACTGCTCGCCCTACGGCACACGGTGAGCCGACGCGGCCCGCCGGTGGCGATCCCGTACCCGGTCTAACACCCGCAAGATCCCCTGACAGACCTCATTCCGTACGGAGATCCCTCACCCATGTCTGCCACCTCTGCCCTGCGCCGCGCCGGCGCCGTCACCGCGCTCACCGCCGCCTCGGTCCTCGTCGCCGCCGGTGTCGCCTCCGCGCACGTCACCGTCCACCCCGAGAGCTACGCCAAGGGCGCCACCGACGGCGTCCTGACCTTCCGCGTGCCCAACGAGGAGGACACCGCCTCCACCACCAAGGTGCAGGTCTTCCTGCCCACCGGCCACCCGGTCCTCGGCGTGCTCGTCTCCCCGCGGGACGGCTGGACCGCCAAGGTGACCACCACCAGGCTCAAGACGCCCGTGAAGACCGACGACGGCACCATCACCGAGGCCGCCTCCGAGATCACCTGGACCGGCGGGAAGATCGGTGCCGGGCAGTTCGAGGACTTCGACGTCGCCTTCGGCCAGCTCCCCGAGGACGCCGACCAGCTGACCTTCAAGACCCTGCAGACCTACTCCGACGGCAAGGTCGTGCGCTGGATCGAGGAGGCCGGGAGCGGCGGCGAGGAGCCGGAGAACCCGGCGCCGGCGCTCAAGCTCACCGCGAAGGGCGCCGACGACGTGGGCGCCGCGGCCGCGCCGGCGACGCAGAGCAGCGCCAAGGCGACGCCGGCCGCGTCGGCCGGCTCCAGCGACTCCACCGCGCGGGGCCTCGGCATCGCGGGCCTGATCGTCGGCGTGCTGGGCCTGGCGGCGGCCACGTTCGCCTTCGTACGGACGCGGGGCGCACGGTCGTAAGAACCCACTCGTGGGCCTGCAGATGTGGGCCCACACCCGTAGGCCCACATCTGCAGGCAGACACCCGTAGCAAACGCCCGCAGGCAAACCGCAGGGCCCGGACCATCCCCCGGTCCGGGCCCCGCGGCGCGCTCGGTCAGTTCGGCGGGCGGTTCACCGGACCGCCAGTTCCAGCATCTCCCTCTCCTCCGCGCGGGTCCCGGCCCGCACGTCGGCGCGCACCGTCAGCCGCACCTCGGCCGCCCGGGCCTCCCCCCGCTGCTCCGGTGCGACCTGGGCCACCGCCGGCGTCGCCTTCCGCGAGTTGCGCCACAGCCACACCACGTCCCGCCCGAACGACCACACCAGGGAGCCGAGCGCCAGCAGGACCACGGCCAGGTTGCCCAGGTACGGCAGCAGGTCCGCGCCCGCGAGGAGCAGGCAGATGCCCTGCATCGCGGCGACGGTCTTGCGGGCCATCGACGGCGGCAGCGGGGCGTTCAGCCAGGGCGCGAACCTCGCGGCCGCGACGAACGCGTAGCGCATCGCGCCGATCAGCAGCACCCACGGGCCCTGCTGCGTGGAGACGTACACGCTCAGCACCAGGATCAGGAACGCGTCGACCTCCATGTCGAAACGCGCGCCGAGGGCCGTGGACGTACCCGTGTGGCGGGCCACCTTGCCGTCCACGCCGTCGAGGATCAGGGCAACGGCGGTCAGACCGACCAGGAGCGAGACCGGCGGGGAGCTCTCGAAGGAGTCGGCGACCAGCGCCGTCACACCGCCGACCAGGATCGCCCGGCCGAGGGTCACCCGGTTGGCGGGGCCGAACGAGCGGGGGCGGGTGCGGTGCAGGGCCCGGGAGAGCACCGCCCAGGTGGCCATCGCGAACGCGAGACCCGTCAGCCAGCCGGCCGGCCCCATCCCGATCGCCGACCCGAGCAGGGCCAGCAACAGGATCTGCACGCCCGCTCCCACAGCGGTCTCCTGCTGGACCAGCCTGGCTTCGTAAGTGTTGTTCAGGGCCACCGCACGTCCTCCGGCCGAGTGACATAGTCGATCAACGCCGCGTACTGTGCGCGGCCTGTGCACTTGTCGCTGTGCACAACTCGGTACGTGAACAACATCCCGATCGTTCAGGAGGATGCCGATGAACCGCTCGGCCCGCGCGTTCTGGCTCCGCTCTCCGGGCCACGGAGAGCTGCGTGACGTCACCCTCGCGGAGCCCGCCGAGGGCGAGGTGCTGGTGCGCGCGCTGTACTCCGGAGTCAGCCGGGGCACCGAGACACTGGTGTTCCGCGGCGGGGTGCCGGAGAGCCAACACGCGGTGATGCGTGCGCCGTTCCAGGAGGGCGAGTTCCCCGGGCCGGTGAAATACGGCTACCTGAGTGTGGGCGTCGTGGAGGCGGGCCCCGCCGAGCTGGCCGGGCGTACGGTGTTCTGCCTGTACCCGCATCAGACGCGTTACGTCGTCCCGGTGAGCGCGGTGACGGTGGTACCGGAGGGGGTACCGGCGGCACGTGCGGTGCTCGCGGGCACCGTGGAGACCGCCGTCAACGCCCTCTGGGACGCGGCGCCCCTGGTCGGCGACCGGATCGCGGTGATCGGCGGCGGCATGGTCGGCTGCTCGGTAGCCGCCCTGCTCGCCCGCTTCCCGGGCGTACGGCTCCAGCTGGTCGACGCCGACCCGGGCCGCGCCAAGACCGCCGAGGCGCTGGGGGTGGACTTCGCGACACCCGGGGACGCCCTCGACGGCTGCGACCTGGTCGTCCACGCCAGCGCCACCGAGCAGGGCCTCACCCGCGCCCTGGAACTCCTGACCCCCGAGGGCACGGTCATCGAACTGAGCTGGTACGGCGACCGGCGGATCGCCCTCCCGCTCGGCGAGGCCTTCCACTCCCGGCGCCTGACCGTGCGCAGCAGCCAGGTCGGCACCGTCTCCCCGGCCGCCCGCTCCGGACGCGGTTACGCCGACCGGCTCGCCCTGGCCCTCGACCTGCTCGCCGACCCGGCGCTGGACGCCCTCATCACGGGGGAAAGCGCGTTCGAGGAGCTCCCGGACGTGCTCCCGAAACTCGCCTCCGGGGAGATTCCGGCGCTCTGCCACCGGGTCCGCTACGGCGACATCGGCTGACGCGACGTCCCATGCGGGCGGCCAAGAGGCCCTGACCTGAGAAAAGAGTCAGAGTGGACTGAACACGGGGAAGCCGACAGCCGTACTAAGGGCATCCCCCGGCAGGGATCAGCCGGGGGACCAGACGCGCCGCACCTGGAGGGTCGTCCGTTGTTCAGCATCACCGTCCGCGATCACATCATGATCGCCCACAGCTTCCACGGCGAAGTGTTCGGACCCGCGCAGCGACTGCACGGCGCCACGTTCCTGGTGGACGCCACCTTCCGGCGTGAACAGCTGGACGACGACAACATCGTCGTCGACATCGGTCTGGCCACCCAGGAACTCGGCGCCGTGGTCAGCGAGCTGAACTACCGCAACCTCGACAACGAGCCGGACTTCGCCGGGGTCAACACCTCCACGGAGTTCCTGGCCAAGGTCATCGCCGACCGGCTGGCCGAACGGATCGAGAAGGGCGCCCTGGGCGAGGGTGCCCAGGGCCTCGCTGGCCTGACCGTGACCCTGCACGAGTCGCATGTCGCCTGGGCGAGTTACGAGCGTGCCCTGTGACCGACGTGACCCTCGGCCGCCCGTCGGCCCTGACCTACGTGCCCGCGCAGCGCGCGGCGACCACCGACCCGGCCGGCGAGAACGCCCCCGCGAACATCGGGATCCTCCCCATGTCCCTGCGCATCGTGCACTTCGTCATGCCGGGCGGTGTCGACGACCTGGCCACCCCGAGCGGCGGCAACGCCTACGACCGGCGGGTCTGCCTGGATCTGCCCGGCTTCGGCTGGCAGGTCAGCAGGCACGCGGTGTCCGGCTCCTGGCCGCGTCCCGACGCGACCGCGCGGGACACCCTCGCCCGCACCCTGCGGGAGCTGCCCGACGGCGCCGTCGTCCTGCTGGACGGCCTGGTGGCCTGCGGGGTCCCCGAGGTCGTCGTACCCGAGGCCGAACGGCTGCGGCTCGCCGTCCTGGTGCACCTCCCGCTCGGCGACGAGACCGGGCTGGATCCCGCCGTGGCCGCCGACCTGGACGCCCGGGAGCGGGCGGTGCTGCGCGCCGTGCCGGCCGTGGTGGCGACCAGCGACTGGGCGGTACGACGGCTGGTCTCGCACCACGGCCTGGCACCCGAACGGGTGCATGTCGCCACACCTGGTGCCGACATCGCCCCATTGGCCGGCGGCACCGACGGTGTCTCGCACCTGCTGTGTGTCGCCGCCGTCACCCCGCGCAAGGGCCAGCACCGGCTGATCGAGGCACTCGCGGCGGTCCGGGACCTGCCGTGGACCTGCACCTGCGTGGGCGGTCTCGGCCAGGACCCCGAGTACGTCGCCCACCTGCGGTCGCTGATCGCCCGGCACGGTCTGACGGACCGGCTGCACCTCGCCGGCCCCCGCTCCGGCGCGGACCTCGACGCCAGTTACGCCGCCGCCGACCTGATGGTCCTCACCTCCTACGCCGAGACCTACGGCATGGCGGTCACCGAGGCCCTCGCCCGCGGCATCCCGGTGCTCGCCACCGATGTCGGCGGCCTGCCGGAAGCGGTGGGCAGGGCCCCCGACGGCGGGGTACCCGGCATCCTCGTACCGCCGGAGGATCCCGCCGCGCTCGCCGCCGAACTGCGCGGCTGGTTCGGGGAGGCGGACGTACGCCGTCGTCTGAAGGCCGCCGCGCGCGGCCGTCGGGCGGCGCTCGACGGCTGGGCGACGACCGCCCGCAGCCTGGCAGGAGTCCTGTTGAGGCTCCCCGACGAACCCCGGAGGGCGGCATGACCAGCGAGACGACGACCACCACCACGGTCGGCGCGATACCCGCGCAGCCCGGACCCGGGAATGTCATCGACGCAGGGGTGGAACGAGAGCACATGGATGCCGCAGCCTCCGGTGAGCCCGGACGGTCCGAGGTCATAGCCGGGGCCGGCCCCGTCGTACGGCTGGGCGAGCGGCCCACCGTCCGGCTGCGTGAGAGCGAGCCCGAGGAGCCGCCGCGGTACGCCCCCGAGTGGCTGGAGCTGCGGGAGAGCGCGGACGCGGCCGCCCGGTCGCACGACCTGCTGGACCCGCTGCGGATCCGGCTGGCCAACCTGCCCGGCAAGTCGGGCGGCCTGGTCGTGCACGACCTGGGCTGCGGGACCGGATCCATGGGCCGCTGGCTGGCGCCCCGCCTGGACGGCCCCCAGCACTGGATCCTGCACGACCGCGACCCCTACCTCCTGCACTTCGCCGCCGTCGCCTCGCCCCGGGTGGCCGCCGACGGCAGCCGGGTCACGGTGGAGACCCGCCGGGGTGACGTCGCCCGGCTCACCCCCGACGCGCTGACAGGCGCCTCGCTGGTGACCGCCTCCGCGCTCCTCGACGTCCTCACCCGGGAAGAGGTCGACACCCTCGCCGAGGCCTGCGCCGGGGCCGGCTGCCCCGCCCTGCTCACCCTCTCGGTCGCCGGACGGGTCGAGTTCGACACCCCCCTCCCGCTGGACGCGGAGCTGACGGAGGCCTTCAACGCCCACCAGCGGCGCGGCGGGATGCTCGGCCCGGACGCCGTCACCGCCGCCTGCGAGGCCTTCTTGGACCGTGGCGCCACCGTGAAGGTGAACCCCAGCGCCTGGCGGCTCGGCCCCGACGAGAAGGCGCTCACCGAGCAGTGGCTGCGCGGCTGGGTCGGCGCGGCCGTCGAGGAGCGCCCCGAACTGGCCGGCCGCGCCGAGGTCTACCTGGCCGAGCGGCTCGCCGCCTGCGCGGCCGGCGAACTGCGGGTCGTGCTGCACCACAGCGACCTGCTGGCGCTCGCCCGCCCGACCGGGGGGACCTCATGACCACGCCCGCCCTGGTCCGGGAGCCCGCCCCCGTCGTCCCGGTGGCCGTGCCGAGGCGCCCCGCCTTCCGCGCCGTCCGTGCCCACCTGGGCACCGTCGCCGGTGTCGCCATCATCGCCGTGCTGCTGTGGCGGCTCGGCACCGGCGTGTTCCTCGACGGACTGCGCCGCATCGACACCCCGACGCTGGTCGCCGGCCTGCTGATCGGGGCCGTCACGACCGTACTGAGCGCCTGGCGCTGGCAGCTGGTGGCCCGCAGCCTCGGTCTGCGGCTGCCGCTCGGGCCCGCCGTCGGCGACTACTACCGTGCGCTGTTCCTCAACGCGGCCCTGCCCGGCGGGGTGCTCGGCGACGTGCACCGGGCGGTCCGGCACGGGCAGAGCGAGGGCGACATCGGCCGCGGGGTCCGCGCGGTCGTGCTGGAACGGGCCGCGGGGCAGATCGCGTTGACGGTGTTCGGCGCGGGCGCGCTGCTGATCCTGCCCTCACCGGTCCGTGACCAGGTGCGCAGCTTCGCCCCGCTGGCAGTGGCCGGCCTGGCGGGCGCCTGCGCGGTCGTGGTCGCCATCCGGATGAACAGGGCCCCGGGCAAGCGCGGCGGCGCTCTGCGCGCGACGCTCGCCGAGGGCCGCCGGGCGCTGCTGTCGCGGCGGAACGGGCCGGGCGTCGCGCTGTCCTCGGCGGTGATCCTCGCCGGGCACGTCGTGATGTTCGTGGTGGCCGCGCGGGTCGCCGGCTCCGCCGCCTCGGTGGCCGCGCTGACGCCGATCGCGGTGCTCGCCCTGGTCGCCATGGGCCTGCCGCTGAACGTCGGCGGCTGGGGCCCGCGAGAGGGCGTCACCGCCTGGGCGTTCGCCGCGGCCGGCCTCGGCGCGGACCGCGGGCTCGCCACGGCCGTCGTCTACGGTGTCCTGAGCTTCGTGGCGGCCCTGCCGGGGCTGGTGGTCCTGGTCGTCCGCTGGTACGCCGGGATGCGCTACCCGCGTGCCGAGGTGAGCAGTTCGAAAACCGCGCCGAAGGAATCGGCGAGGCTAGCCAGGAGCTCCTTCCCCTTTTCCGCCGACCCCAGGGAGGGACGGCCGATGACACCCGACTCGGTATAGGCGGACATTCCCAGGGTGAGGAGATGACGGCGGTCGTCAGCGGTGAAATCGGCCAACTCGTGACCAGGGCGGACGAATTCGGGATGAGCGTGCAGCAGAATCGAGGTCTCGATTTCTCCCGCGTGCATGTCGGTGAGCGCCGAGGTCTCCACCCCGGCCCGCGAGAGCGCCGTCTCCCAGTCCTCCGCGGCCGGGTACAGCGCCATCCGCTCGCCCCGCGCGGACGCCTCCTGGACGACGTTGCCCAGCACGTAGTTGCCGCCGTGGCCGTTGACCACGACCAGTGCCTCGACGCCCGAGCGGTGCAACGATTCTGCGATGTCCCGGACCACCGCGTGCAGGGTCACCGAGGAGATGCTCACGGTCCCCGGCCAGGCGGCGTGCTCGTGCGAGCAGGACACCGTCACCGGCGGAAGGAGGTGCACCGGGTACGCGGCGGCGATCTCCCGGGCCACGGCACAGGCGACGAGCGTGTCCGTCGCCAGCGGAAGGAAGGGGCCGTGCTGTTCGAAGCTCCCCACGGGAAGGACGGCGACCTGAGTTGAAACGCCCGCCCCCCTGGTCCGTACCTCTTCCGTAGTGTCCGTCGGCAACAAGCCGTATGCCGCCGTACGCGCGCCCGAACCATTCGTCATTTCACGGCCTTTCGTCTCCTCTTAGGAATCAGATCATGACAGAGAACATCGGCGTAATCGGCAACAAGTCCCCACGGCGTTCGGGCGTGGAACGCGTCGTCAATGCACCGCTGCCCACCGTCTACGGGAAATTCCAGGCGATCGGCTACCTGGACCACGACCGTGGTGACGAGCAAGTGGCGCTGGTCTACGGGGACATCGAGAGCGACCGGGTGCTGACCCGGCTGCACTCCGAATGCCTCACCGGCGACGCGTTCGGCTCCCAGCACTGCGAGTGCGGCGACCAGCTGGCCGCCGCCCTGCGCGCGGTCGTCGCCGAAGGCAGCGGCATCGTCGTCTACTTGCGCGGTCACGAGGGCCGCGGCATCGGACTGCTCGGCAAGCTGCGCGCCATGGCGCTCCAGGCGGAAGGCCTGGACACGGTCGAGGCCAACCTCGCGCTCGGCCTGCCCGTCGACTCCCGCGACTACGGTGTCGCCGCCGGCATCCTGCGCGACCTCGGGGTGGGTTCGGTACGCCTGATGTCCAACAACCCGCGCAAACGCGAGTCCCTGGTGCGCCACGGCATCGAGGTCGCCGAGACGGTTCCGCTGCTCATCGAGCCGTGCGAGAACAACATCACCTACCTGCGCACCAAGCGTGAGCGGCTCGACCACGTGCTGCCCCACCTGGACGCGGTGGCGCACTGGTCCTGAGGTACCCGGCGGCCTCCGGGGGAAGGAAGAGGGGAGACCGACAGGAGGCACACGCGTGAATCTCCGGGCCCGGGCGGTGATCATCGGCGGCGGGGTGATGGGCACCAGCATCGCCTACCACCTGGCGAGCGCGGGGGTCCGCGACGTCGTCCTCGTCGAACGCGACGAACTCGCCGCCGGCTCCACCTCGAAGGCCGCCGGCGGAGTGCGCGCCCAGTTCTCGGACGAACTCAACATCCGCCTGGGCGCACGCAGTCTGGAGGCCTTCGCCCGGTTCGGCGAGGAGATCGGTTACGACATCGGGCTGCACCGTGTCGGCTACCTCTTCCTCCTGTCCACCCCCGAGGAGGTCGCCTCCTTCGAGGCGGGTGTCCGGCTCCAGAACCACCTCGGTGTGCCCAGCCGGATGCTCACCCCGAAAGAGGCGGCGCGGCTCTCCCCGCTGATCGCCACCGACGGACTGCTGGCCGCCGCCTACTCCCCGGACGACGGCCACTGCACCCCCGAGTCCGTCGTGCACGGCTACGCGGCCGCCGCCCGCGCCCAGGGTGCCCGCGTACTGCGCCACACCGAGGCCACCGGCATCGAACGGGACGGGGCCCGCATCACCGCCGTGCACACCACCCTCGGCCGGATCGCCACCGACACGGTGATCTGCGCGGCCGGGGCGTGGTCGAGGGCGGTCGGCGCGATGGCCGGCGTCGACCTGCCGGTGCAGCCGCTGCGCCGCCAGATCGCGGTCACCGAGCCGGTCCCCGGACTGCCGCCCACGCTGCCCATGACCATCGACTTCGGCAGCAGCCTGTACTTCCACGCCGAGGGCCCGGGACTGCTGCTCGGCATGTCCGACCCCGACGAGCGGCCGGGCTTCGCGACCGACCCGCACGACCGCTGGATCCCGCGCCTGTGCGCGGCGATGGAGCGGCGCGCGCCCGCCCTGCTCGACCTGCGCCGCACCGGCGGCTGGGCCGGCCTGTACGAGAACACCCCGGACCACAACGCCCTGATCGGCGAGGCGACTTCGGTCTCCCGGTTCCTGTACGCCACCGGGTTCTCCGGCCACGGTTTCCTCCAGGGCCCGGCGGTCGGCGAGGTGATCCGCGACCTCTACCTCGGCCGCGCCCCCTTCCTCGACGTCCGCCCGCTCGGCGCCGGCCGGTTCGCGGCCGGCGCCTCCCGCCCGGAGACCAACCTCGTGTGAGCGCCGGTCAGTCCTGGATCGTCTCGTGGACCAGCCGGCGCAGCTCCGGGAGGATCTTCAGCGTCTTGGGGCGCACCTGGGTGTGGAACTGCACGGTCAGGTCGTGCGCGGGGTCGACCCAGAAGGCGGTGGTGGCCGCGCCGGTCCACCCGTAGGCGCCGAGACTGCTGGGCGAGAGGGTACGGGCGGGGTCGATCACCACGGAGACGCCCAGGCCGAAGCCGAGGCCGTCGTTGCCGGGCTCCTGGTGGGGCGGGGCGCCGAAGGCCCGCAGATCGGTGCCCCCGGGCAGGTGGTTGCCGGCCAGCAGGTCCACCGAGGCGGGGGAGAGCAGCCGGACGCCGTCCAGCTCGCCGCCCCGGCGCAGCATCTCCATGAAGCGGTGGTAGTCGTACGCCGTCGCCGCCAGTCCGCCGCTGCCGGACAGCAGGCGGGGACGGCCGCGCAACGGCAGCCCGGGGATCGCCTCGATGCCCCCGCCCTCCGTCTCGCCGTACAACTCCGAGAGCCGGTCCGCCTGTTCGGGCACGATGTGCAGGCCCGCGTCCGGCATGCCGAGCGGACGGAAGATCCGGTCCGCGAAGAACTCGTCGAGCCGCTGCCCGGAGACCACCTCGATGACGCGGCTGAGCACGTTGAAGCCGACGGAGTAGTTCCACTGCGTGCCCGGCTCGAACTGGAGGGGCATACGGGCGTACACCGACATCGTCTCGGCGAGGTCCGCGCCCGCGGGCACCGAGAACTCCAGGCCGGCCTCGCGGTAGCGGGCGTCCACCGGGTGCGCGTGGTAGAACGCGAAGGTCAGCCCGGCGGTGTGGGTGAGCAGGTGCCGGATCAGGATCGGCCCGTCGGCCGGCCGGGTCACCATGCCGTCGCCCGAACCGCTCACGTACACCCGGGGCTCGGCGAACTCCGGCAGCAGGCGGCCGACCGGGTCGTCCAGGGACAGCACGCCGTCCTCCACCAGCAGCAGGATCGCCACCGCGGTGACCGGCTTGGTCATCGAGTACACCCGCCAGATGGTGTCCGGCTCGACGGGCAGTCCGGCCGCGCGGTCGCGGTGGCCCTGCGTGGTGAGGTGGGCGATCCGGCCGCCGCGTGCCACGGACACCAGGTAGCCGGGCAGGCGTCCTTCGTCGACGTAGTGGGCGAAGTGCTGGTCGAGGCGGTCCAGCGCCTTCACGTCCAGCCCGACCTCACTGGGGTCGACTTCCTGTCGCAGCTGTGCCATCGCTCTCCTCCGGTCGTGTCGCCCCGCCGTGCGGTGCGACCTCGGACCTCATCGTCGCGCAGGAAACGGCGAACCGGCCCGCGCATCCGCGTGTGGTGTGACGGACGCTATAGAAGGGGTGCCGGGTGAGGGGGACGCGACCGCCACGCCGGGGGCGGCCGGGAACGCCCCTGCGAGCTGCGGTTCCGCGGTCCCGGTGTCGCGGCGGGCCGCCCTCGTGTACATGCCCCCGTCTTCCCCTGTGCACTCCGGGTACACCCGGCCCGGCGGGAATGCGGGGCGGGTCGGACGGGGTTCTCCGGAGCATGACCCAGGACGCTCTTCTGAAGCTGCTCGCCGAAGGCAACCACGGGGTGCTGGTCACCCTCAAGAGCGACGGCCGCCCCCAGCTGTCCAATGTCAATCACGCGTACTACCCGGACGAGCGGACCGTCCGGGTCTCGATCACGGACGACCGCGCCAAGACCCGCAACCTGCGCCGTGACCCGCGTGCCTCCTACCACGTCACCAGCCCCGACCGCTGGGCGTACACGGTCGCGGAGGGCACCGCCGAGCTCTCGCCGGTCGCCCGGGACCCGTACGACGCGACCGTCGAGGAGCTCGTCCGCCTCTACCGAGACGTCCAGGGCGAACACCCGGACTGGGAGGACTACCGCGCCGCGATGGTCCGCGACCGCCGGCTGGTGCTGCGGCTGCGCGTGGAGCGGGCGTACGGCATTCCACGCGCCTGACCCCCGGCCCGGGGCCGGACCTAGGACCGGTGATCCAGGGCGATCGGCCGATGGCCGCGCGCGAGGGCGGACGCCTAGGCTTCCTGGCACCGAACGGCAGTCCAGGAAGAGGTCACCATGCCCGTCAACGGCCGCAGTCACCTCCGCGTCGCCCGGCCCTCCCGGGACCTGGCCGCGGCCGAGCGGTTCTGGGTGCGGGGGCTGGGTCTCGGTGTGGTGTGGCGGGCCGAGGGCGGGCCGGAGCCGGGCGAGCACGACCTGCTGATGCTGGGCTGGCCGGACGCCGGCTGGCATCTGGAGCTGGTCCACGAACCCGCCCGGCCCGTCGAGCCGCGGCCCACCGAGGAGGACCTGCTGGTGGTCTACGTCGACGGCCCGGTCCCCGACGACCTGGTCGCCCGGCTGGAGGAGCACGGCGGCACCCGGGTGCCGTCACCGAATCCGTACTGGAACCGGTGGGGCGTCACGATCGAGGACCCGGACGGGTACCGGCTCGTGCTGTGCGAGCGGGGCTGGTCCAACGCGTAGCCGCGGCTGCTTGCCGCCCGCCCGCGCCGCCGCTACCCTCCGCGGGTGATCAATGGGGCACATGTGGTGATCTACACGCGCGACGCCGAAGCGGACCGCGCCTTCCTCCGGGACGTCCTGGGCTGGCCGCACGTCGACGCCGGGCGCGGCTGGCTGGTCTTCAGGCTGCCGCCGGCCGAGGTGGCCTGTCACCCGGCCGACGGCGAACCCTCGCACGAACTGATGCTGATGTGCGACGACCTCGATACCACCACCGCCGAACTCACCGCGAAGGGCGTGGAGTTCAGCCGACCCGTCCAGGACGCGGCCTGGGGCCGGGTGACGGGCTTCCGGTTGCCGGGCGGAGGCGAGGTCGCCTTGTACGAGCCGCGCCACCCGCGCGCCTGACGCCGCCCTCCTCCCGTGCCCAGGTCTCCAGCGTGTGCGTGAACTCGGCTGCCTTGTCAGGCCAGTTGAAATGCGTCACGGCCGCCTCGCGACCGCGCTGGGCGGCGGTGTGGCGCAGGATCGCGTCGCTGCTCAGCCGCCGTATCGCCGCCGCGGCGGCGTGCGGATCCTCGTAGGGGACGACGAGACCGCAGCCGTGCCGCTCGACCATGTCGGCCGCGAGCGGGGTGGGCGTGGTGACGACGGGGACGCCGTGGGCCATGTACTCGACGACCTTGGTGGGCCGCGAATGGCGGTAGTTGGGCTGGTCGTGCAGGAGGGACAGGCCGGCCAGGGCGCCCGTGAGCAGCGCGAGGGCGCGGTCGTTGGGCAGGAAGCCGTGCCAGCGCAGCACGCCGTCGCGGTCGGCCGCCGTGAGCGCCTCCCGGACGTCCGGGTCGGCCGCCCCGGCCACCTCGACGCGCAGACCGGGCCCCAGGTGCCGGGCGGTCTCGATCAGGTCCAGCGCGCCCCGCGCCCGCGACAGGTGTCCGACGTACACGACGCGTTCGCTGCCCGGCGGCTCGGGCGCCTGCACCGGTGCCGTCGTGAAGTTGGGCACCACCGGGTGGGTGCGGCTGAACCGCTCCTGGTAGGCGTCCTCGGCGAGCAGCAGCCGCAGATGGCGTTCGGCCAGCCGCTCGGCCGCCCGCACACCGAGCCGCAGCGGCGACCGCAGCGCCCGGGGCACCCAGCGCTTCATGGCGAGCGCGGCGGCGGTGTCCTCGTGGACGTCCCACACGACCACGGGCGAGGCCCCGGACCGCCGCCAGCGGCGCAGGGTGCCGGGCAGGGCCAGGAGCAGTTCCGGGTCGTGGAGGAGGATCACGTCCGCCTCGTGGCCGCGTTCGGCGAGCAGGGCGCGGGCCGCGCCCACCGCGGCCCGGCGGCTCCGGCCCGCCGACCGGGGCAGGTCGATGCCTTCGAGGTCCGCTCGGGGCCGCGCCTCGCGGGCCGAGAACGGTGCCGCGTAGACGACGTGGTGACCCCGGTCCCGCAGCGCGGTGATCTGCCGGTGCAGTATGCGTGCGTCCTCGGGATGGTGGACGACGGTGACGACGAGTATCCGCATCTGAGCGCCTTTCGGCCCGCCGCCCGGAGCCCTCGGACTCCGGCCGGCGGAAGGGGGGTTGCCGCAGAGGTCGCCTACAGCACCTCGACACCGGGCCGGAAGATCCGCCCGCGGGTGTCGAAGAGCAGCCGGGCCTCGTCACCGATGGCCGGCAGGTCGTAGGCGGAGTGGTCCTGGAGCAGGATCGTCAGGTCGTGCGAGCGCACGGCCGCCATGACGTCGGTGACCCGCGGCACGGCCTCCCCGTCCACGAACCAGGCGGGCACGAACGGGTCGTGGAAGGCGATCTCGGCCTCCCGGGCCCGCAGCAGCCGGGCCACCGGCACCGCCGGCGACTCCCGCTGGTCGGCGACGTCCGGCTTGTAGGTGACGCCGAGCAGCAGCACCCGGGAGCCGTGCAGGGCGCGGCCCTCGTGGTTGAGCAGATCCTGCGCGCGCCGGACGACGTACTCCGGCATGTGCGCGTTGATCTCCCGGGCGAGTTCCACGAAGCGGAACTCGTAGCCGATCGAACGCACCTTGTACGAAAGGTAGTTGGGGTCGATCGGAATGCAGTGGCCGCCCACCCCGGCGCTCGGCCGGAAGGCCTGGAAGCCGAACGGCTTGGTGCCGGCGCAGCGGATCGCGTCCCATACGTCGACGCGCAACTCCTGGCAGAGGATCGCCAGTTCGTTGACCAGGGCGATGTTGACGTGCCGGTAGGTGTTCTCCAGGAGCTTGGCCATCTCGGCCTCCCGGGTGCCCTTGGCCTGCACCACGGTGTCGACGAGCTTGCCGTAGAAGGCGGCCGCCCGGACCGCGCACGCCGGGGTGCAGCCGCCCACCACCTTCGGGGTCTCGCGCAGCCCGTGGGTGGTGTTGCCGGGGTCGATGCGCTCCGGTGAGAACGCCAGCGCGAAGTCGTCGCCGGCCCGCAGCCCCGACTCCTCCAGGATCGGCTTCAGCACCTCTTCGGTGGTGCCCGGATAGGTGGTCGATTCGAGGACGACGAGCCGTCCGCGGCCCAGCCTGCGCGCCACCGCCCGCGCGGCGGAGGTCACCGCGCCCAGATCGGGACCGCCGTCCTCGCTGAGCGGGGTCGGCACACAGATCACGATCGTCTGCGCACGGGCCAGACACGCGTCGTCCGTGAACGCGGTGAAGCCGGCCTGCCGCATGCGGGCGACGTCGTCGTCGGAGACGTCGTCGACATGGGAGTGTCCGGCGTTGAGGCCCTCCACGACCCGTGGGTCGAGGTCGAGCCCGGCGACTCTCAGCCCGACCAGCGACGCCTCCCGCGCGAGCGGAAGCCCGACGTAGCCGAGCCCGATGACGGCCAGTTCGTAGCCGTCGGTCCGATCTTCATCCCCGAGCGATTCGCTCAATTTCCCGAGCGGTACGGCCTTTTCGACCTGCATAGGGACACTCCGCCCTCAACGGCAGACGCCGTATGGATCCGAAGGGCCCGGACGGTGCGATTCCGGGCGACGGCGGGCCTCAGACACATCCAAGAGCGAGATACGCCTCTCGGGTCGTGGCAGCGACCCTCTTCCAGGTGCGATCACGCGCCACCAGGGCGCGGGCGGATGCTCCCCATTCATGCCGCCGTTCTCGACTGTAAAGCAATACTTCGAGAGCTTCTGCCCAAGCATGAGCGGAATCGGGCGGAATGAGTTGTCCGTTGACGTTCGGTTCGACCACTTCCCGCAGGGCTGTGAGATCACTGGCCGCCACCGGAACGCCGCTCGCCATCGCCTCGACCGGCTTGAGCGGAGTGACCAGCCGGCAGACCCGTTCATCGGTGCGCGGTACCGCGAAGACATCAAGAACGCCGTGGTAGGAGCGCACATGGCGGTGCGGGACGCGACCGGTGAACAGCGCGACGCCGGCCCCCAGTCCCAGCCGGCCGGCCAGCGCCTCCAGCGCCGCGCGCTCGGGTCCGTCACCGACGATCAACAGCCGCAGCGGAACCCCCCTGCGGCGCAGCTCGGCACCCGCATGGAGCAACGTGCCGATTCCCTCGTGTGGAGTAAGGCTGCTGACAGTGCCGACCACGTAGTCGTCCGCCGCGATGCCGAGCCGGGCACGCAGCTTGGCCCCGTCCGGCGGCGGGGCGAGGAAGGTGTCGTCCACCGCGTTGGGCACGATCAGGACCCGCTCCCCGGGCACCCCGCGGGACACGATCTCGGCCTTCATCGCCGCCCCCAGCGTCAGCACGAGGTCGGCCTGGCGCATGCAGTACGTCTCCAGGGCGCGCCGCGCGCGGTAGGTCGGGTCGTCCGGGGTGCGGCCCGCCGCCTGGGTCAGCCAGGTCTCCTCCAGGAAGCCGCGCACCTCGTACACCACCGGCAGCCCGTAGGTCTCCCGCAGGGCCAGCGCCACCCGCCCGTTGCCGTGGTCGGTGGCCGCGTGCAGCACCGCGGGCCGCAGCCGCTCCACCAGGCGCCCTGCCAGCTCGGCGTTGCGGGCCAGCACCGCGCCCTGCCCGTACGGCAGGCCGAGCGGCAGCAGCCGGTGCTGCGGCACCCCGTTCACGACCTGCAGCGGACGGCCGTCCAGGACGCCCTGCGCCACCGGGAACCCGATACGGGTCACCACGTGCGGATCGAGCCCGGCGGCCCGCTGGGCCTCGGCCAGCGCCTGGGTGCGCACGGTGTAGCCGGCGTGCTTGAACGGCACCCCGTTGGTGACCAGATGGAGCACCCGGCCCGGTTCGGGCCGCACCGGCCGCCCGGCGGGCCCCGGGACCCGGGCGGCGGACGGCGCGGCGGCCGGACCGGCCGTCCGGGCCCGGACGGCGAGCCGCCCCTCGACCGGCCGCAGCCCGCGCCGCACCCGCCCCGGCAGCAGCCGCAGGCCGAGCAGCGCGGCCCGCGCGGGATCGTTGCGCAACTCGCCCCATGCGACGGATGCGGCCAAGCTGAGTGCACGGGGGATCCAGAGAACACGGCGCGGCATGGGACGGAACAGAAGTCGGGCCATGTCGTCAAGGTAGGCCGACAGAGCGGAGAACGTACGACATGAACGGCCGCGTACTCCATGTCGTAGGGACCAGGCCGAACTTCGTGAAGGCCGCGCCCGTCGTCGCCGCCCTGCGCGCGACCGGGCACGACCAGGTCCTGGTGCACACGGGTCAGCACTACGACGAACGGATGTCGCACATCTTCTTCCGGGAGCTGGGGCTGCCCGCCCCGGACACCGACCTGGGCGTCGGCTCCGGCAGCCAGGCCCGGCAGACCGCCGACCTGCTGGTGGCGCTGGAGGGCGAGCTGCTGGCCCGCGCCCCGGCCCTGGTCGTCGTGTACGGCGATGTGAACTCCACCCTCGCCGCGGCCCTGGCCGCCGCCAAGCTGGGCATCCCGGTGGCCCATGTCGAGGCGGGCCTGCGCAGCTTCGACATGGCGATGCCGGAGGAGGTCAACCGGCGCCTGGTCGACCAGCTGGCCGAACTGCTCTTCGCGACCAGTCCGGAAGCCGTGGGCCACCTCGCCCGCGAGGGCGTCGACCCGGCCCGGGTGCACCTGGTCGGCAACCCGATGATCGACACCCTGATCACCCATCTGGACCATTTCGACCCGGCCGCCGCCCGCACCGCCCACGCACTGCCCGAACGGTACGGCGTGGTCACCCTGCACCGGCCGGCCAACGTCGACGACCCCGAGGCCGCCACGGCCGCCGCCCGCGCCCTGACCGAGGCGGCCGGCCACCTCGACCTCGCCGTGCCCCTGCACCCGCGCGGCCGGGAGGCGCTGCGCAAGGCGGGCCTCGCCGACGCGCCCGGCATCCACCTGCTCGAACCACTCGGCTACGTCGAGTTCATGGGCCTGGTCCGGGGCGCCGCCGCCGTGATCACCGACTCCGGCGGCGTCCAGGAGGAGACCACCGTGCTGGGCGTGCCCTGTCTGACGCTGCGCACCACGACCGAACGCCCGGTCACCGTCAGCCACGGCACCAACCGACTGGTGAGCCACGGCGAACTGGTGCCCGCCCTGCGCAAGGTCCTGGACGGACAGCAGGCGGCCGACCCCGAGGGTCCACCGCTGTGGGACGGCAAGGCCGGCCCCCGCATCGCCCGTGTCCTCACCGAGTGGCTGGAGCGCCATGACTGACGCCACCCGCACCCGCCCCGACGGTCCCCGCGCTCCCGGGCACACCGTCCGCACCTACTGGGACACCCGGCACCGCGAACGCGACGATCTCGCCTCCGGCGGCCACATCGGCCTGGACCGGCCCGGCAACGAGATCTTCTACGCGGTACGGCTCGGCCAGCTCCTCACCCTCATCGGCGACCTGTCCAGCCCGGCGTCGCCGCTGTTCGTGCTCGACGCCGGCTGCGGCAAGGGGCACTTCGCCCGCTCCCTGGCCCGCTGCGGCCACCACGTGGACGCCTTCGACGCCAGCGAGGAGGCCGTCACCCAGGCCCGGGCCGAGGGCGGCGGACCCCGCTACACCCTGGCCGCCCTCGACGAGTGGCGCAGCCCCTGGCTCTACGACGTGGTGATGTGCGTGGACGTCCTCTTCCACGTCATGGACGACAGGGAGTGGGCGGCCGGTCTGCGCAACCTCGCCTCGCTGGTCCGGATCACCGGCCGGCTGATCGTCACCGACGAGAACACCGACGAGCCCGTGCCGCGCGGCGACTACATCCTGCACCGGCCGATCGCGGCCTACCGCAAGGAACTCGAGCCCCTGGGCCTGAGTCACTCCCTCTTCCGGCCCTACGGCTTCCGTGAGAACCGGGTCGGCTTCCATGTCTTCACAAGGACCAGCTGATGCGTCTGACCGATCTGCTCCACCCGCACCTGGACGACGTCACCTCGGTCGTGGACGCGACGAGCGGCGGCCTGCGTCTGGACCCCTACCTGCACCTGCCGCCCGGTGTGGACCTCACCCGGCACGAACAGCCGGTCGGCGAAGGGGAGCTGATGCTCCTCTGTTACGGTCCCGACGCCGCCCTGCACGGCGACGAGGCGGACTGTCTCACCGCACTGGAACGGATGCGGCCCGGCGGCCGGGGTCTGATCGTCTTCGGCCACCCCGGCATCGACCTGCCCTACCACCGGCTCCTGGACGCCCTGGTGGCCCACCGCTGTCAGGTGCTGCACGCCGCCGCGCTCGGCTACACACATCTGCACGCCGGCGCGGTGTTCGCCTGCACAGAGGAACTCCTGCCGCCGCACGACTGGTTCGGCCGCCCGCTGCCGGCGGACGGCTTCGCCACGGCCCTGCGGATCGCCGACGAGTACGTGCTCGCCGACTTCGTCTCCCGCTCCCAGCGGGCCCGGCTGATCGACCTGGAGCGGGCGGCCGAGGAGACCGCCCGCGCCCTGGAGACCGCGCGCGAGGACGGACTCGCCGAACGGCTCGCCGCCGCCCAGCGGGACAAGGACCAGCTCGCCTCGGCCCTGCGCGGGGCCCGGGAGCGGACCGGCGTCCTGGAGGCCCGCGTGGCCATGCTGGAGGGCTCCACCTCGCTGCGCGTGGGCAAGGCGCTGGTGTCGGCCGCCCGGTCGCCCAGGCGCGGCGCGGCCCGGCTGCCCGGGGAGCTGTACGGACTGTGGCGGCAGCGGAAGGCCAAGGGGCGGCCGGTGCGGGCCGTGAGCGCCGCCCCGGCACCGGAGGCGGCGGCCGACGACCGCTTTTATCTCTCCCACCGTGCCCTGTCCGTGGCACCCCGCGACCGGCTGGTGATCACCGGCGTGCTGACCGACCGAACCGCCGCCGACTTCGCGGCCGACGCCGTGGTCAGCCGGATGCTGCCGCACGACGGCCGGCTGCTGCTCGAGCGCACCGACCCGGACGTCTTCCTCGTCCAGCTCGGCGCCTGCACCGGCGAGGCGGGCCCCTGGACGCTCACCGGCACCGGACACGCCCCCGACCTGGACCGCCGCCTGGCCGAGCTGATCGGCCAGGCCCGGGGGCTGGGCCGGATGGCGGTGCTGTGGCGGGACGGGCCGGCCTCGTCCGCGCCGGGTCTGTCCCAACTGCCCTGGGACGCCGTCCTGGACGGCGACACCGGGACGGCGCTCTCCCGCCTCGACCCGGTCACCGACGGCCGCGACCGGCTCCGGGACGTCTTCCAGCTGGACAGCAGCCGGGTACGGCTGGCCCGGCTCGCCGAACTGGCCGGCGCCCCCGCCCCGACGGCCGAGCGCCGGGTCGCCGTCCTGGCCGCGCCCCGGGACGCCACCGGCGTCGCCCGGCTCGTCGCCCAGACGCTCTGCCAGCTGCACCGGCCGGCCGAGGTGGTCGTCGCCGACCCGGCGGGGCTCGACCTCGGCGAACTCACCGCCGCCTCGGTCACCGTCCACTCCGGACCGCCCACCGCGCCCTGGGTCGCCGACTGGACGGACCTCACCGAGGACCGCCCCGACACCCTGCTGCTCGACCTGCTGTGCGCCCAGGAGTTCTCGGGCGCCGACGCGGTGGGCCACACCCCCGCCGCCGACGACTACGTCTTCGTACCGACCCTGACGCCGCTTCTGGTCCGCCGGTCGCTGCTGGACACCGGCACCCCACCGGAGACCTGGTCGCGGGCCGGCCACCGCCTGTTCGCCGTGCGTGGAAAGGAGCCGTCATGACCCGCACCCTCCGGGCGCTCGTCTACGGCGACGTGGACCTCAACCTCATCGACGGCTCGGCCGTCTGGGCGCAGTCGACCGTGCAGGCGCTGTCCCGCGCGGGCTGCCGGACCCGGCTCGTCCTCAAGGCCCCCGTGGAGACCGGCCGGCTGACCGACCCGCTGGCCGGACTTCCCGGGGTCACCGTGGTCCGCCCGTACGAGGAGCACCTCGTCCCCGGCCAGGGCGCGCACCCCCTGTCCCCGTACCAGGCCTCGCAACTGCTCGCCCGCCTCGACGAGGAGGAGCCCTGCGACCTGCTGGTGCTGCGCGGCCGCCGGCTGGTGAAGCAGATCGTCGGCGACGGCCACTTCCACGGACGCATCTGGGCCTACCTCACCGACATCCCGCAGTCCCCGGCCCAGATGACCGAACAGGACCGCGTCGACCTGGCCCGCATCGCCGACGCCTCCCGGCAACTCCTGTGCCAGACCGAGGAGTTGCGCTGCTTCCTGGAGGCCTGGGTGCCGGAGGCCTGCGGCCGGGCCGTGCTCTGCCCGCCCGCGGTGCCCGAACCCGGCTTCCCGGTCCCGCAGCGCGACGCACTGCGCGATCCCGTACGCCTCGTCTACACCGGCAAGTTCGCGCCCCGCTGGAACACCCTGCCCATGACCCGGCTGCCCGCACGGCTCGCCGAACGCGGCATCCGGGCCGAACTCCACGCCGTCGGCGACAAGATCCACCAGGATGCCGCCCACCCCGGGTTCGACACCGCCATGGCCGAGGCACTGCGCACCACCCCCGAGGTCGTCCACCACGGCGGCGTGCCCCGCGAGGAGGCCATGCGGATCGCGGCCGACTGCGACCTCGGCCTCGGCTGGCGCGACCCCTCACTCGACGCCAGCCTCGAACTCTCCACCAAGGTGCTGGAGTTCGGCTCCCTCGGCCTGCCCGTCGTGCTCAACCGCACGCCCGCGCACGAGGCGCTGCTCGGCACCGACTACCCGCTGTTCGTGCCCGGCGACGCGGCCCTCGCGGACGCGGTGGACGCGGTCACCGTCGCCGTACGCGGCCCCGGGGCCAGGCAGCTCGCGGCCGACCGGTGCACGGCCGCGGCGCGGCAGTACACCATGGAGGCCGCGGCGGCCCGCTGGCGCGCCCACCTCGACGGCGCCTTCCCCGCCGCACCCGCCGCCGTCGCCGGCCGCGCACGCCCGCTGCGGATCGGGGTGGCGGGCCACGACCTGAAGTTCCTCACCCGGCTGCTCGACCACCTCCGCGCCCTGCCCGGCTTCGACGTACGCGTCGACGCCTGGCCCGCGCTCGCCAAGCACGACCCGGCCGCGAGCCGTGAACTGGCCGACTGGGCCGATGTGGTGGTCGTCGAGTGGTGTGGTCCGGCGGCGGTCTGGTACAGCCGCCACAAGCGGCACGGCAGCAGGCTGATCGTCCGCCTGCACCGCTTCGAACTCGACGCCGGCTACCCGCAGCAGCTCGACATCGACGCCGTCGACCGCGTGATCTGCGTCAGCCCGTACTACGCCCGCAGCACCCGGGAGCGCACCGGCTGGCCCGCATCGAAGATCACCACGATCGGCAACTGGGTCGACGTCGGCCAGCTCGACCGGCCCAAGGCGCCCGGCGCCCGGCACCGCCTCGGCATGATCGGCATCGCGCCCAGCCGCAAACGACTCGACCTCGGTCTCGACGTCCTGGAGTCGCTGCGCGCCCACGACCGGCGCTGGCACCTCTCGGTCAAGTCCAAGCCGCCGTGGGAGTACTGGTGGATCTGGAACAAGCCCGAGGAACGCGCCCACTACGAGGCCGTCCTGCGCCGCATGCAGACCTCGCCGCTGCTCGAAGGGGCCGTCGTCTTCGACCAGTTCGGGCCGGACGTGCCGAACTGGCTGCGCCGCGTCGGCCATGTTCTTTCCACCAGCGACGACGAGAGCTTCCATCTCGCACCGGCCGAGGGCATGGCCTCCGGTGCGGTGCCCGCGCTGCTGCCGTGGCCGGGCGCGGACGAGATCTACGACCGCCGCTGGATCCACGCCACCCCGCAGGCGATGGCCGAGTCGATCGCCGCACTGGGCGAGCAGGACGAGTGGCGGGAGGCCGGGGAAACGGCCCGCGGCCAGGTACGGGAGGGCTTCTCGCTGGAACGGGTGGCGAAGGAGTGGACGGAACTGCTGGTCTCCGGCTGACCTGCTGAGCGGCCCGCGGTTCTCGCGTTGGCCGGGGCCTGCCCGAAGACCCCGCCCGCGGCGGTCTCGCCGTGGACGGGGTCCTCGCCGACGGGCGTCAGGCCGCGGACCGCCGCTGGGCGGCCGGTTCGGGCAGCAGGCGCGCGCCGAGCCGGTCCGCGCTCGGCCAGCGGACGTCGTGGGCCCAGCCCAGTTTCTCGAAGATCCGGATCAGGCGGGCCGAGGGGTCGATCTGCCCCGGCAGCACACCGTGGCGGGCGCCCGTGGGGTCGGCGTGATGCGAGTTGTGCCAGCTCTCGCCGAAGGACAGCAGCGCGAGCGGCCAGAAGTTGGTGGCCTTGTCCCGGCTGGCGAACGGGCGCCTGCCCGCGACGTGGCACACCGAGTTCACCGACCAGGTGACGTGGTGCAGCAGCGCCATCCGCATCACGCCGGCCCAGAAGAACCCGGTCACCGCACCGGTCCAGGTCCCGGTCACGAGCCCGCCGACCAGCGCGGGGGCCAGCAGCGAGACGACGGTCAGGGGCCCGAAGAGCCGGCCGACGATCCGCAGGTCGCGATCGGCGGCGATGTCCGGCGCGAACCTGGTCCGGTTGCTCAGCTCACGCCTGAGCATCCAGCCGATGTGGGCGTGCAGCAGCCCCTTGAGCAGCGCGCGCGTGTCGGTGCCGAAGCGCCAGGGGGAGTGCGGGTCGCCCTCGCGGTCGGAGAAGGCGTGGTGGCGGCGGTGGTTGGCCACCCACTGCACCGGCGAGCCCTCGACCCCGAGCGAGCCCGCGACGGCCAGGGCGATGCGCAGGCCCCGCTTCGCCTTGAACGAACGGTGCGTGAAGAGGCGGTGGTAGCCGACCGTGAGTCCGAAGCCGGACACCAGGTAGGCGACCACGGCCATGCCGGCGTCCAGCGCGGACAGGCCCCGGCCCCACACCAGCGGCACCGCGGCGACCAGGCCGGCGAGCGGGCCGACGACGAAGATCCACATCGCGACGCCGGCCGCGGCCGTCTGCGGGGCGTCCAGGAGCGGCCTGACCCCGGCCGCGGTCTCGGCGTCGCCTTCGGCGACGGTCTGTTCGGGAAGGTCAGCTGTGCTCGGGTTCATCGGTTCCCCGCCGTTGCTCAGGGTTGTCGGACACGGTGCCGGACCGACCTGGAGACGGCGCGCGTGTGCGCTGTGGAGCATGCTCGGCCGCCTATGCACACGATCGCAGCGGACGGCATCCCCGCAGGTCATCGCTCATGTCCGGGGTGTGAACGGCGCGGGACCAAATCGCCGTCGCGCGACCGCCCCGCGACCCTTGATCTCAAGTCCGCTCGAGGTTCTACAGTCGACTGCGCTGACGCCGACGTACGGGAGGGACGGGCCATGAGGACACTGGTGCTCGGGAGGACGCCCGCCAGGGTGGCGGCCGTGCTGGCCACGCTGCGCGCGGACGGTTTCGACGCGGAGGGGGTGAGCACCGACGACGAGGCCCGGGAACTGCTGCGGACCGGTGAGTTCGAGGTGCTGATCATCGGTGGGGGCGTGGGCCCCGGATCCCGCGCCGAGATCAAGGAGTTCGCGGCCGGACACCGGGTGCGGCGGGTGATCGACGGGGCGCTGTCGGAACCGTTCGACGCCTACGTGCGACGGGAGTTCGAGCCGCTGATCCGGGAGGCCGCGGCGGGGTGACGGCCGCGGTCCGCCCGGACTCCGGTCCCGGTGGGCCGGAGTCCGGGCGGACGGACGCCTGCCGCTCGCGCGGCCGGGGATCTCAGACCGCCACCGTCTCCGGGCGGGACGCCTCGCGGGGGTTGCGTGAGCCGAGGTCCTCCGTGGCCTGCCGGTGCGTCTCGCGCGCCGAGAGGGCGGCGATCACCGGCGGCACGCACAGCGCGGCCGTGAACAGCGCCACCGCCGGCCAGTCGTCCCCGCCCGGACCCGCGATCCGCGCCGCGAAGGTCACCGCGAACCCGGCCACCGCGAACCCGATCTGGGTGCCGACCGCCATGCCGGACAGCCGTACCCGGGTCGAGAACATCTCGCCGTAGAAGGACGGCCAGACCCCGTTCGCCGCGCTGTAGACGACGCCGAACGCCGTGATGCCGAGGACCAGGACGAGCGGGTAGGAGCCGGTGGAGATCGCCCACAGGTAGCCGTACATCGCCACCGCGCTGCCCACCGCGCCGATCAGGTACACCGGCCGCCGGCCGATCCGGTCCGACAGCGTCGCCCACGCCGGGATCGCCCCCAGTGCCACCAGGTTCGCCAGCGCGCCCACCCACAGCATCGAGGTCTTCGACATCCCGACCGAGTCGCTCGTCGCGTACGCCAGCGCCCACACCGTGAAGACCGTGCTCACCGAGGCGATCAACGCGCCCCCGATCACCCGCAGTACGTCCGCCCAGTGGTGCCGCAGCAGGGCCACCAGCGGCAGCCGTACGACCCCCTCGGCCGCCGCCTGCCGCGTGAAGGCGGGTGTCTCCTGGACCGTGCGGCGGATGAACCAGCCGACCGCGGCCACCACGGCACTGAGCCAGAACGGCACCCGCCAGCCCCAGGACAGCAACTGGTCCTCGGGCAGCTGGGAGACCGGGATGAAGACGAGGGTGGCGATCAGCTGACCGCCCTGGGTGCCGCTCAGCGTGAAACTGGTGAAGAAGCCACGCCGGTCCGGCGGCGCGTGCTCCAGGCTCATGGAACTGGCGCTGGCCTGCTCACCGGCGGCCGAGACGCCCTGCAGCACCCGGCACAGCACCAGCAGCACCGGGGCCAGGCCGCCCACCTCGGCGCGGCTGGGCAGACAGCCGATCAGGAACGTCGACAGGCCCATCAGCAGCAGGGTGAAGAGCATGATCTTCTTGCGGCCGATCCGGTCCCCGAAGTGGCCGAGGAACAGCGCCCCGACCGGACGGGCCGCGTATGCGACACCGAAGGTGGCCAGGGAGAGCAGGGTGGCGGTGGCCGGGTCCGACTCGTCGAAGAAGACCTTCGGGAAGATCAGCGCGGCCGCGCTGCCGTAGACGAAGAAGTCGTAGTACTCCAGGGCGCTGCCGATCCAGGCGGCCAGAGCCGCCTTCTTCGGCTGGCCGCCCGGCGGTACGGCGGGGGCGGAGGGCGGGGCGGGGACGGACACGGCGGTGCTCCTTCGGAGAACTCCGGCGCGGGCGGAGTGAGCGGCGGGGGAGAGGGCCGGTTCCCAGGGATGACGGGTCGGCGGGCCCGGCGGGCGGCTGCTAATTAACCCACTGGGTAGTTAGTCGCGATGGGTAGGGATGTTGCGCTCGCGTTTCCCCGCTGTCAAGAGGTCGCGCGGGACCGGCCGGCCCCCCGGCCCCCGCGGCGGTCACCCCGCCGCGCGCTCCGCGGTGAGGTAGGCGATCACCATGTCGCCGAGCATGGTGCGGTAGTGCCCGCGCTGCGCCGGGTCCACCAGGTCCCGGCCGAAGAGGGCGCCGAAGGTGGCCCGGTTCGCGACCCGGAAGAAACAGAACGAGCTGATCATCGCGTGCAGGTCGACCGCGTCGACGTCGGCCGTGAACAGTCCGGACTCCTGCCCCTCGCCGAGGATCCGGCGGATCACCTCGAGGGCCGGCGAACCGATCCTGCCGAGCTCCTCGGAGGCCGCGATGTGCTCCGCGCCGTGGATGTTCTCGATGCTGACCAGGCGGATGAAGTCCGGGTGCTCCTCATGGTGGTCGAAGGTGAGCTCCGCGAGCCGGCGGATCGCCGCGACCGGGTCCAGATGCTCGACGTCCAGCTGCTGCTCGGCCTCCCGGATCACGCCGTACGCTCGCTCCAGGACCGCCGTGAACAGCTGTTCCTTGCCGCCGAAGTAGTAGTAGATCATCCGCTTCGTGGTGCGGGTGCGGGCCGCGATCTCGTCGACGCGGGCACCGTCGTAGCCGGCCCGGGCGAACTCCTGTGTGGCCACGTCGAGGATCTCGGCCCGGGTGCGGGCGGCGTCACGGATCCGCCCGTTGGTCTGTGCCGGTTCTTCGACGCTGGTCATCGGCTTCCTTCGGGAGTACGGCTCCGGTGCGGAGATTCTAGAAGGCCGGGCCGGTGCGGCGGCCCGGGACTTCCCGGGGGCTGGTCCGCCTGATATAGCTAACGTACTAGTTCGTACATTAGAACTCGGATCAGGAGGTCCCCGTGGCCAAGGACTCGTTTCTCGTCGGACTGATCGGCTCCGGTGTCGGGCCGTCGCTCAGCCCTGCCCTGCACGAGCGCGAGGCCGGCCGGCAGGGGCTGCGTTACCTGTACCGGCTGATCGACATCGACGTGCTCGGCGTTCCGCCACGAGCCGTGGGGGATCTGGTCCGGGCCGCGCGTGACCTCGGCTTCGACGGGCTCAACATCACGCACCCCTGCAAGCAGCTGGTCATCGAGTACCTGGACGCGCTCGCCCCGCAGGCCGAGGCGCTCGGCGCGGTCAACACGGTGGTCTTCGAGGCCGGCGGCAGGGCCGTCGGGCACAACACGGACGTCACCGGGTTCGCCGCGTCGTTCGCGCGCGGACTGCGGGACGCCTCGCTGGAGCGGGTGGTGCAGCTCGGCGCCGGGGGCGCGGGGGCGGCGGTGTTGCACGCGACGCTGACGCTGGGGGCGGAGCGGGTCACCGTGGTGGATCCGCTGGCCGACCGCGCCGCGGACCTCGCGGGCTCGCTGAACCGGCACTTCGGGGCGGGGCGGGCCGTCACCGCGACACCGGACCGGTTGGCGGCACTGCTGGCCGAAGCCGACGGTCTGGTGCATGCGACGCCGACGGGAATGGCCGCGCATCCGGGGCTGCCGGTGGCCCCGGAGCTGCTGCGTCCCGGGTTGTGGGTCGCCGAGGTGGTGTACCGGCCGCTGGAGACGGAGCTGGTGCGGGTCGCCCGGGCGTCGGGGTGTGCCGTGCTGGACGGGGGCGGGATGGCGGCGTTCCAGGCCGCCGACGCGTTCCGGCTGTTCACGGGGGCGGAGGCCGACAGCGGCCGGATGCTCGCCGACATCGCGGAGTTGTCCGGTGCCGCAGCGGACGTGAGGTGAAGGGCTGTGCGGACCTCCATCGCCACCGTCTCGCTCAGCGGGTCACTCACCGAGAAGCTCACGGCCGCCTCGCGCGCCGGGTTCGACGGGGTCGAGATCTTCGAGAACGACCTGCTCGCCAGCCCGCTCCCGCCCCGCGAGATACGAGCCCGGTGCGCCGACCTCGGACTCACCGTCGACCTGTACCAGCCCATGCGGGACATGGAAGCCGTCCCCGACGACGAGTTCGCGCGCAATCTGCGCCGCGCCCGGCACAAGTTCGGGGTGATGGGGGAGTTGGGAGCCGACACCGTCCTGGTCTGTTCGTCCGTCTCCCCGCTCGGGATCGACGACGACAGCCTCGCCGCCCGGCAGCTGCACCGACTCGCCTCACTGGCACAGGACTTCGGCATCCGTGTCGCCTACGAAGCACTCGCCTGGGGACGGCACGTCAGCACGTACGACCACGCCTGGCGCATAGTCGAGGCGGCCGGCCACCCCGCCCTCGGGACCTGCCTGGACAGTTTCCACATCCTCTCCCGCGGCTCCGACCCCCGGGGTGTCGAGGCCATCCCCGGTGAGAAGATCTTCTTCCTCCAGCTGGCCGACGCCCCGCTGCTCGCCATGGACGTGCTCCAGTGGAGCCGTCACCACCGCTGCTTCCCGGGGCAGGGCGGCCTCGACGTCGCCGGGCTGGTCCGGCATGTCCTGCGGGCCGGGTACGACGGGCCGCTTTCCCTCGAAGTCTTCAACGACGTCTTCCGGCAGGCCGAGGCCGGCCCGACCGCCGTCGACGCGCGCCGTTCCCTGCTGATGCTCCAGGAGGCGGTCGGCGTGGTCGAGTTGCCCGAGCCGGTGGTGCCGACGGGAGTCGCCTTCGCCGAACTCGTCACCCCCGACGCCGAACCCGTCGCCGCACTGCTCGGCGCCCTCGGCCTCAGCCGGACCGCCCGGCACCGCGGCAAGCCGGTCGACCTGTGGGAGCGGGGCGAGGCCCGGATCCTGGTCAACACCGGCCCCGCCGCCCGCCGCGACGGCACCGGGCTCGCCGCGATCGGCCTGGAGTCCCCCGACCCCCAGGCCGCCGCCCGCCGCGCCGACGCCCTGCTGGCCCCCGTGCTGCCCCGCCGCCGCGCCCCCGAGGACACCCCGCTCGACGCGGTCGCCGCACCCGACGGCACCGAGCTGTTCTTCTGCGCCACCGGCCGCGGCCCCGAACTCGCCGACTGGCGTGACGACTTCGTCCCCGTGACGGCCACCCAGGCGCCCGACCCGGCACGCATCGGCCCGGCACGCGTCGACCACCTCGCACTCACCCAGCCCTGGCACCAGTACGACGAGGCGGCCCTCTTCCACCGAGGCGTCCTCGGCCTGCACGCCCAGGAGAGCGTCGACGTCGCCGATCCCTACGGCCTGCTGCGCTCCCGAGCGGTCACCGACGCCGACGGCGGCGTCCGGATCGCCCTCGGGGTCGGCGCGGCCCCTGCCGACGACACCCTGCACGCCCAGCACATCGCCCTGGCCGTCGACGACGTGGTCGCCGCCGCCCGTGCCTTCCGCGCCGCCGGCGGCAGTACGCTGCCCATCCCCGCCAACTACTACGACGACCTGGCCGCCCGTCACGAGTTCGCCGACGGCGAGCTGGAGACGTACCGCGGCCTGGACATCCTCTACGACCGGGACGCCGGCGGTGCCTTCAGGCACTGCTACACCCGCACCGTCGGACGGGTGTTCTTCGAACTGGTCGAGCGCGATCCCGGCTATCGCGGATACGGCGCCCACAACGCGCCGGTGCGCCTCGCGGCCCAGCACGCCGGGCGCCAGGCCCGCCGGACCGCCGGGTGAGCTCCCGGTGAGAGGCCGGTGAGACACGGCCCCGGCGCGGGCCGCGCACCGGCACCGCGACGGGCACTCACGAGGATCCGGAATGTTCTGACCGCTGTGGATGTGACCTTCGTCGACTTCCGCCCGTCCTGGAGGCCGCCTCCGATGCCGCGCAGGGTCGTCGGCCCCTGCTCGCCGGTCGGTGTCTCGGTGTACACGGTCTACCGCTGCGGGCCGGGACACGGAGGGTGAGCGCGCCGGCGGGTCGGCCGATGTCCGTGAACACGAAGGAGAACTCGGCCGGCCGGGGGTGCAGCCGGTACGGCGGCCTGACACCCGGGCCGCAGGACTGTGAACCGATGCCGTGCCGGCCGTGGTCCAGGTTGACCCACAGGGCGGCTCCGGTCTCCTGGTCTTTCGAAGAGATCGAAGAGGGTCAGCCCTTGATGCCGGTCTGCGCGATCCCCTGCGCCAGCCAGCGCCGGAGGAAGAGGAAGACGAACACCAGCGGCAGGATGGAGATGGCGGTGGCCATGAAGATCAGGTGGAAGTTGACCGTCTGGTGGGTCATGTAGGAGGAGAGCGCGACCTGGACCGTCCAGGAGTCTGGGTCCTGGCCGATGACCAGCGGCCACAGGAAGGCGTTCCAGCCGCTGATGAACGTGATCGTGGCGATGGCCGCGAAGAAGTTCAGCGAGTCGGGGACGACGACACGCCAGTACGCGCCCCAGTAGCCGAGCCCGTCCACGCGTGCAGCCTCCTCCAGTTCCCTGGGGAACCCCAGGAAGTACTGCCGGAACAGGAAGCAGGTGAAACCACTGAACAGGCCCGGGATGATCAGTCCCCGGTAGGTGTCCACCCAGCCGAGCGAGGAGACCAGCACGAAGGTGGCCGCGCGGCGGGCCGGCTTGAACACGTACCGCGCCGTCTCCGGCCGGGACAGCCACTGCGGCTTTCGACAAGGGTTAGGAAAGGGACCTGGAAACCCGGCCAAGTCATCAGAGGCACCCGACGAATGCCAGCGGCCCGCCAGTTGACACTGGCGGGCCGTCACACGGTCGTCTACGGCTTCTTGTTCCACTCGGCGATCACGGGCCACCCGTGTTCCGTGGACAACCGGCTGACCGTCCCGGTCGCCAGCTGGAACAGCCGCCCCTCGGCGGGGGGCAGGCCCAGCCGGCGCGCTGTCAGCACGCGCAGGAAGTGCGCGTGGGCGACCAGGACCACATCGCCGCCGCCGTCGGCGAGTGCCCGTTCCACCTTGGCGAGCACCCGGTCGGCCCGGGCGCCGATCCGCTCCGGCGACTCACCGGGGTGGCCCTGCGGACCGGGCGGCACGCCGTCGGTCCACAGGTACCAGTCGGGGCGGGAGCGGTGGATCTCCGCCGTGGTGATGCCCTCGTAGCCGCCGTAGTCCCATTCGTGCAGGTCGGGGTCGGGCACGACCCCGCTGAGGCCGGCCAGCTCGGCCGTGCGTATCGCGCGGTCCAGCGGGCTGGCCAGTACCAGTGCGTAGGTCCGGCCGGTGAGCAGCGGGGCCAGGGACTTGGCCTGTTCCTCGCCGTGCCCGGTGAGGGGCAGGTCGGTCCAGCTGGTGTGCTGTCCCGACACGCTCCACTCCGTCTCACCGTGGCGGACCAGAAGAAGGTCCCCCACGCCGCACTACTCCTTCGACTCGACCGCGTGGCCGCCGAACTGGTTGCGCAGGGCCGCGATCATCTTCATCTGCGGGGAGTCGTCCTGGCGGGACGCGAACCGCGCGAACAGGGAGGCGGTGATCGCCGGGAGCGGCACCGCGTTGTCGATGGCCGCCTCGACGGTCCAGCGGCCCTCGCCGGAGTCCTGCGCGAAGCCCTTCAGCTTCTCCAGGTGCTCGTCGTCGTCCAGGGCGTTGACCGCGAGGTCGAGCAGCCAGGAGCGGATGACGGTGCCCTCCTGCCAGGAGCGGAAGACCTCGCGGACGTTGTCCACGGACTTGACCTTCTCCAGCAGCTCCCAGCCCTCGGCGTACGCCTGCATCATGGCGTACTCGATGCCGTTGTGAACCATCTTGGAGAAGTGCCCGGCACCGACCTTGCCCGCGTGCACGTAGCCGTACGGGCCCTCCGGCTTGAGCGCCTCGAAGATCGGGTGCAGCCGCTCGACGTGCTCCTTGGTGCCGCCGACCATCAGGGCGTAGCCGTTCTGCAGGCCCCACACGCCGCCGGAGACACCGGCGTCGACGAAGCCGATGCCCTTGATGCCGAGTTCGGCGGCGTGCTTCTCGTCGTCCGTCCAGCGGGAGTTGCCGCCGTCGACCACCGTGTCGCCCTCGGACAGCAGGTCCTTGAGCTCGTCCATGACGGACTGGGTGGCGGTGCCGGCGGGGACCATCACCCAGACCGTGCGCGGGGCGTCGAGCTTCTCGACCAGTTCCTCAAGGCTCTTGACGTCGGAGACGTCCGGGTTGCGGTCGTAGCCGATGACGGTGTGGCCCGCGCGGCGGATCCGCTCGCGCATGTTGCCGCCCATCTTGCCGAGACCGATGAGACCGAGCTGCATGTCAGTTCACTTCCTAAGCGTGCGGTACGTCGAGACGAGGGCGGTGGTGGACGGATCGAGGCCGGGCACGTCGGCGCCCTCGGTCAGGGCGGGCTCGATGCGCTTGGCGAGCACCTTGCCGAGCTCCACTCCCCACTGGTCGAAGGAGTCGATGTTCCAGACGGCACCCTGGACGAACACCTTGTGCTCGTACAGCGCGATCAGCTGGCCGAGCACGGACGGGGTCAGCTCACGGGCCAGGATCGTCGTGGTCGGGTGGTTGCCCTGGAAGGTGCGGTGGGCGACCTGCTCCTCGGCGACGCCCTCGGCGCGGACCTCCTCGGCGGTCTTGCCGAACGCCAGCGCCTGCGTCTGGGCGAAGAAGTTCGCCATCAGCAGGTCGTGCTGTGCCCTGAGCTCGCCGCTGAGTTCGGCGACCGGCTCGGCGAAGCCGATGAAGTCCGCCGGGATCAGCTTGGTGCCCTGGTGGATCAACTGGTAGTAGGCGTGCTGCCCGTTGGTGCCGGGCGTGCCCCACACCACGGGGCCCGTCTGCCAGTCCACCGGACGGCCCTGCCGGTCCACCGACTTGCCGTTTGACTCCATGTCCAGCTGCTGCAGATAGGCGGTGAACTTGGAGAGGTAGTGCGAGTACGGCAGCACCGCGTGCGACTGGGCGTCGAAGAAGTCGCCGTACCAGATGCCCAGCAGGCCGAGCAGCAGGGGCGCGTTGGACTCGGCGGGCGCGGTGCGGAAGTGCTCGTCGACCAGGTGGAAGCCGTCCAGCATCTCGCGGAAGCGGTCCGGGCCGATGGCGATCATCAGGGAGAGGCCGATGGCGGAGTCGTAGGAGTAGCGGCCGCCGACCCAGTCCCAGAACTCGAACATGTTGTCCGGGTCGATACCGAAGCCCGTGACCTTCTCGGCGTTCGTGGACAGGGCCACGAAGTGCCTGGCCACCGCCTTCTCCTCGCCGTCGAGACCGTCGAGCAGCCACTGGCGGGCCGAGGTCGCGTTGGTGATCGTCTCGATGGTGGTGAACGTCTTCGACGCGACGATGAAGAGCGTCTCCGCCGGGTCCAGGTCGCGGGTCGCCTCGTGCAGGTCGGCGCCGTCCACGTTGGAGACGAAACGGAACGTCAGTTCCCGCGCGGAGAAAGCCCGCAGGGCCTCGTAGGCCATCGCCGGGCCCAGGTCGGATCCGCCGATGCCGATGTTGACGACGTTCCTGATGCGCTTGCCGGTGTGGCCGGTCCACTCGCCCGACCGGACCCGTTCGGCGAAGCCGGCCATCTTGTCCAGGACCGCGTGCACGGCGGGCACCACGTTCTCGCCGTCGACCTCGACCACCGCGTCGCGCGGGGCGCGCAGGGCGGTGTGCAGGACCGCCCGCCGCTCGGTGATGTTGATCTTCTCGCCGCGGAACATCGCGTCCCGCAGGCCGGACACGCCGGTGGCGGCGGCCAGTTCCTGGAGCAGGGCGAGGGTCTCGTCCGTGATCAGGTGCTTGCTGTAGTCGATGTACAGGTCGCCGACCCGTACCACGTACCGCTCGGCGCGGGCCGGGTCCGTCGCGAACAGCTCACGCAGTTCCGGCCGGCCCTGGGCGCGGTGGTCCTCCAGGGCGGTCCACTCGGGCCGTTCGGTGAGCCGGGGGGTGTCAGACATCGGAAACGGACTCCTTGGTGCCGTCGCCGCGCAGGGCGATGGCGTACATCTCGTCGGCGTCGAGGCGGCGCAGTTCCTCGGCGATCAGTTCGGAGGTGGCGCGGACCTTCAGCGCGAGGGTGCGCGGCGGCTGGCCCGGCAGGGTCAGGGTGGCCAGCGGGCCCTCGGGGCGGTCGATGACGATGTCGCCGCCCGCGGTGCCGAGCCGGACGGCCGTGACGACCGGGCCGGGGGAGACCACGCGGTCCACCTTGACGCCCAGGCGGGCCTCCAGCCAGCGCGCGAGGAGTTCGGCGCTGGGGTTGTCCGCCTCGGCCTCGACGGCTGCCGAGGTCACGGCGACCCGGGCCTGGTCCAGGGCGGCGGCCAGCATGGACCGCCACAGGGTGAGCCGGGTCCAGGCGAGGTCGGTGTCGCCGGGCGCGTAGGTGCGGCCGCGGGCCTCCAGGACCTCCATCGGCCGCTCGACGGCGTACAGGTCGGTGATCCGGCGCTGGGCGAGGGCGCCGAGCGGGTCCTTGGACGGGGTGTCCGGGGCCTCCACCGGCCACCACACGACGACCGGGGCGTCCGGCAGCAGCAGCGGCAGCACCACCGAGTCGGCGTGGTCGGAGACTTCGCCGTACGTCCGCAGCACGACCGTCTCGCCGGTGCCGGCCTCTGAGCCGACCCGGACCTCCGCGTCCAGGCGGGAGGCGGTGCGGTCGCGCAGGGTGCGCGCATGCCGCTTGATGACGACCAGGGTGCGCGAGGGGTGCTCGTGCGAGGCCTCCTCGGCGGCCTTGATCGAGTCGTAGGCGTTCTCCTCGTCCGTGACGATCACCATCGTCAGGACCATGCCCACCGCGGGGGTTCCGATGGCGCGGCGGCCCTGCACCAGCGCCTTGTTGATCTTGCTTGCCGTGGTGTCGGTCAGGTCGATCTTCATGGCCTGCGCCAGCTCCGTCCGTCTCGTGCGAGCATCTCGTCGGCTTCCTTCGGTCCCCAGCTGCCGGACTCGTACTGCGCGGGCTTGCCGTGCTTCGCCCAGTACGTCTCGATCGGGTCGAGGATCTTCCAGGACTCTTCCACTTCCTGGTGACGGGGGAACAGATTGGCGTCACCGAGCAGCACATCCAGGATGAGCCGCTCGTACGCCTCGGGACTGGACTCCGTGAACGACTCGCCGTACGCGAAGTCCATCGACACGTCCCGGATCTCCATGGACGTGCCCGGCACCTTGGAGCCGAACCGGACCGTCATGCCCTCGTCCGGCTGGACGCGGATGACGATCGCGTTCTCGCCCAGCTCCTCGGTGGCCGTCGAGTCGAAGGGGGAGTGCGGGGCGCGCTGGAAGACGACGGCGATCTCGGTGACCCGGCGGCCGAGCCGCTTGCCGGTGCGCAGGTAGAAGGGGACGCCCGCCCAGCGGCGGTTGTCGATCTCGACCTTGACGGCGGCGTAGGTGTCGGTCTTCGACTTGGGGTCGATGCCGTCCTCTTCGAGGTAGCCGATGACCTTCTCGCCGCCCTGCCAGCCCTCGGCGTACTGGCCGCGCACGGTGTGCCTGCCCAGGTCCTCCGGCAGCCGCACCGACTTCAGGACCTTCAGCTTCTCGGTGAGCAGCGCGTCCGCGTCGAACGCGATCGGCTCCTCCATCGCGGTCAGCGCCATCAGCTGGAGCAGGTGGTTCTGGATGACGTCACGGGCCGAGCCGATGCCGTCGTAGTAGCCCGCGCGGCCGCCGATGCCGATGTCCTCGGCCATGGTGATCTGCACGTGGTCGACGTAACTGCGGTTCCAGATCGGCTCGTACATCTGGTTGGCGAAGCGCAGCGCCAGGATGTTCTGGACGGTCTCCTTGCCGAGGTAGTGGTCGATCCGGAACACCTGGTCCGGGTCGAACACGTCGTGCACGACCCGGTTGAGGTCCTGTGCGGAGGCCAGGTCGTGGCCGAAGGGCTTCTCGATGACCGCCCGCCGCCAGGCCCCGGCCGGCGGGGTGGCGAGGCCCACCTTCTTCAGCTGCTGTACGACCTTCGGGAAGAACTTGGGCGGCACCGAGAGGTAGAAGGCGAAGTTGCCGCCGGTGCCCCGGGAGCCGTCCAGCTCGTCGACGGCGGCCTTCAGCTGCTTGAACGCGGTGTCGTCGTCGAAGTCACCGGGGATGAAGCGCATGCCCTCGGCGAGCTGCTGCCAGACCTCCTCGCGGAACGGGGTCCGGGCGTGCTCGCGCACCGCGTCGTGGACGACCTGTGCGAAGTCCTGGTCCTCCCAGTCCCGGCGGGCGAAGCCGACGAGCGAGAAGCCCGGCGGCAGCAGACCCCGGTTGGCCAGGTCGTAGACGGCCGGCATCAGCTTCTTGCGGGACAGGTCACCGGTCACACCGAAGATGACCAGGCCGGACGGCCCGGCGACCATCGGCAGCCGCCGGTCGCGCGCGTCCCGCAACGGGTTGTCCCAGTCGGCGGCGGGCACCACAGGCACCCGCACCTCCTTGTCCTTCTTGCTCATTACGCGTCAACTCCCTTGTTGTTCAAGGACTTCGTGACGGCGTCCAGCAGCTCCTGCCAGGCCACCTCGAACTTGGCGACGCCCTCGTCCTCCAGCTTGCCCACGACCTCGTCGTAGGAGATGCCGAGCCGCTCCACGGCCGCCAGGTCGGCGCGGGCCTGCTCGTAGCCGCCGGTGACGGTGTCACCGCGCACGTTGCCGTGGTCGGCGGTGGCGTTCAGCGTCGCCTCCGGCATGGTGTTGACCGTGCCGGGCGCGACCAGCTCGTCGACGTAGAGGGTGTCCTTGTACGACGGGTCCTTCACGCCGGTCGAGGCCCACAGGGGCCGCTGCCGGTTGGCGCCCGCCGACTCCAGGGCGCTCCAGCGGTCCCCGGCGAAGACCTGCTCGTAGGCCTCGTAGGCCAGCCGCGCGTTCGCGAGCGCGGCCCGGCCCTTGAGCGCGAGCGCCTCGTCCGTGCCGAGGAGGGTCAGCCGCTTGTCGATCTCGGCGTCGACGCGGGAGACGAAGAAGGAGGCCACCGAGTGGATGGCGGAGACGTCCAGGCCCTTGGCGGCGGCCTGCTCCAGACCGGTCAGGTAGGCGGCCATGACCTCGCGGTAGCGCTCCAGGGAGAAGATCAGCGTGACGTTGACGCTGATGCCCTGGGCGACGACCGCGGTGATCGCGGGGAGGCCGGCCCTCGTCGCCGGGATCTTGATCATCACGTTCGGGCGGTCGACCAGCCAGGCCAGCTGACGGGCCTCGGCGACGGTGGCCACCGTGTCGTGCGCCAGACGCGGGTCGACCTCGATGGAGACCCGGCCGTCCCGGCCGTCGGTGGCGTCGTACACCGGGCGCAGCACGTCGGCGGCGGCCCGCACGTCCTGCGTCGTCATCATGCGCACGGCCTCGTCGACCGTGACACCGCGCACGGCCAGGTCGGCGAGCTGGTCCTCGTACCCCTCGCCGGAGCCGATGGCGGCCTGGAAGATCGACGGGTTCGTGGTCACGCCCACCACGTCGCGGTCGGCGACGAGCGCGGCGAGGTTGCCGGTGCTGATCCGCTTGCGCGACAGGTCGTCCAGCCAGATCGAGACGCCCTCGTCGGACAGGCGCTTCAGTGCTCCCGCGGTGGCGGTTGCTTCGGTCACAGTGATCATCTTCCTCTACTGAACTGTTTCTGGCTGGTGGATCAGGCGGTACGGGCGGCCGTGCGGGACTCGCGGGCCGCCGCGGCCACGTGCTCGGCGGTGAAGCCGAACTCGGCGAACAGGGTCTTGGCGTCGGCGGAGGCGCCGAAGTGCTCCAGGGAGACGATCCGGCCGGCGTCGCCGACGTAGCGGTACCAGGTCAGGCCGATCCCGGCCTCGACGGCGACCCGCGCCTTCACGGCCGGCGGCAGGACGCTCTCGCGGTACTCGCGCGGCTGCTCCTCGAACCACTCCACGGACGGCATCGACACCACGCGGGTGCCGATCCCCTCGGCCTCCAGGAGGTCACGCGCCTCGACGGCGAGGTGCACCTCGGAACCGGTGGCGATCAGGACCACCTCCGGGGTCTCGGTCGACGACTCGCGCAGTACGTAGCCGCCCCTGGCCGCGTCGGGGTCCGGCGCGTACGTCGGCACGCCCTGGCGGGTCAGCGCGAGCCCGTGCGGGGCCGGGTGGGTGGCGTGCCTCTTCAGGATCTCGGCCCAGACCGTCGCGGTCTCGTTGGCGTCCGCCGGGCGGACGACGTTCAGGCCGGGAATCGCGCGCAGCGAGGCGAGGTGCTCGACCGGCTGGTGGGTGGGGCCGTCCTCGCCGAGGCCGATGGAGTCATGGGTCCAGACGTAGGTCACCGGGAGCTGCATGAGCGCGGCCATCCGCACGGCGTTGCGCATGTAGTCGGAGAACACCAGGAAGGTGCCGCCGTAGATCCGGGTGTTGCCGTGCAGCGCGATGCCGTTCATCTCGGCGGCCATCGAGAACTCGCGGATCCCGAAGTGGACCGTACGGCCGTACGGGTCGGCCTCGGGCAGCGGGTTGCCCTTCGGCAGGAAGGAGGACGTCTTGTCGATGGTGGTGTTGTTCGAGCCCGCGAGGTCGGCGGAGCCGCCCCACAGCTCGGGCAGCACCTGCCCGAGCGCCTGCAGCACCTTGCCGGAGGCGGCCCGGGTGGCGACGGACGTGCCCTCCTCGAAGACGGGGAGCTCGGCCTCCCAGCCCTCGGGGAGCTGGCCGGCCACGACCCGGTCGAAGAGCCGCGCCTGCTGCTCGTTCGCGGTGCGCCACTCGGCGATGCGCTTGTCCCAGGCCGCGTGGGCCTCGGCGCCCCGGTCGAGCGCCTGGCGGGTGTGGGCCAGGACCTCGTCGGCCACCTCGAAGGTCTGCTCCGGGTCGAAGCCGAGCAGGCGCTTGGTGGCGGCGATCTCGTCGGCGCCGAGCGCGGAGCCGTGGGATGCCTCGGTGTTCCGCGCGTTCGGGGCGGGCCAGGCGATGATCGTGCGCATGGCGATGATGGACGGGCGGTCGGTCTCGGCCTGCGCCGCCTTCAGGGCCGCGTACAGGGCGTGCACGTCGACGTCGCCCTCGGCGGTGGGCTCGATGCGCTGGGTGTGCCAGCCGTAGGCCGCGTACCGGCCGAGGACGTCCTCGGAGAACGCCGTCGCCGTGTCGCCCTCGATGGAGATGTGGTTGTCGTCGTAGAGGAAGACCAGGTTGCCGAGCTTCTGGTGGCCGGCCATCGAGGAGGCCTCGGCGGAGACACCCTCCTCCAGGTCGCCGTCGGAGACGATCGCCCAGATCATGTGGTCGAAGGGGGAGGCGCCCTCGGGGGCCTGCGGGTCGAACAGGCCGCGCTCGTAGCGGGCGGCCATGGCCATGCCCACCGCGTTGGCGACACCCTGGCCGAGCGGGCCGGTGGTGGTCTCGACGCCGGCCGTGTGCCCGTACTCCGGGTGACCGGGCGTCTTGGAGCCGTGCGTACGGAAGGCCTTGAGATCGTCCAGGTCCAGCTCGTATCCGGCGAGGAACAGCTGGGTGTAGAGGGTGAGCGAGGTGTGCCCGGGGGAGAGGACGAAGCGGTCACGGCCGGTCCATTCGGGATCGGCGGGATCGTGCCGCATCACCTTCTGAAAGATCGTGTACGCGGCCGGGGCCAGACTCATCGCGGTGCCGGGGTGCCCGTTGCCGACCTGCTGCACGGCGTCGGCGGCGAGAAGGCGCGCGGTGTCCACGGCACGCCGGTCCAGGTCGGTCCACTCGAAGCCGTCTGATGTGTGCGTGCTCATCTTCAAGAAATCCTCGTTCGAAGCGTTCTGGCTGGCCTGACGCGTTCAAAACTAAAAGTCTGACTTTTGGGAAGGAAGGTCGGAGTGTGTCAGCCTGTGGTGAAAGTGGGACACGGATCTTCGACAGGGACGGCACGAGAAGGACATGGCGGACAGAACGCCTGAAGGGTCGGGCGACGGTGACGGAATCAGGACCTTCCCCTTCCCGGTGGATCTGAGCGTCGGCGGCGTCGGCGTACAGGTCGGACCGATGGGGGCCGGACACGTATGGCACGCGGATGCCCCCCTGGAGCGCGTCCACCGCATCGACTTCCACGTGGTCATGCTCTTCACCCAGGGCCCGGTCCGTCACATGGTCGACTTCGCCGAGTACGAGGCCCGGGCCGGCGACCTGCTCTGGATCCGGCCGGGTCAGGTCCACCGCTTCTCACGGACCTGTGAGTACCGCGGAACCGTCCTGACCATGCAGCCCGGCTTCCTGCCGCGGGCCATCGTCGAGGCGACCGGCCTCTACCGCTACGACCTGCCACCCCTGCTCCGCCCCGACGCACCGCAGCTCACCGCGGTGCGGGCGTCGCTCGCCAACCTGCAACGCGAGTACGAGGACGACGCGACCCTCCCGCTGAGCCTGCACACCTCGGTCCTGCGGCACTCGCTCACGGCGCTGCTGCTGCGGCTCGCGCACCTCGCGGCCAGCTCGGCGGAGGCGGCCCGCCGTCAGGCCGACACCACCTTCACCCTGTTCCGGGACGCCGTGGAGAAGGACTTCGCCGGCAACCACAGTGTCAGCGCCTACGCCGACGCCCTCGGTTACTCCCGCCGCACCCTGGTCCGCGCGGTCCGCGCCGCGACCGGACAGACTCCGAAGGGCTTCATCGACAGGCGGGTCGTCCTGGAGGCCAAACGCCTGCTGGCCCACACCGACCTCCCGATCGGCCGGGTGGGCGCGGCGATCGGCTTCCCGGACGCGGCCAACTTCTCCAAGTTCTTCCACCTGCACACGGGGCAGACGCCGGTGGCGTTCCGGGCGGAACTGCGCTGAAGGGGGCGGAACCGCGCGGGCGACGAGCCCCACGCGCCCGTGGTCCCGGACCTCCGAGGTCCGCGCGCGACGGCCGGAGGGGGCGGGTCGGCGCGGTGCCCGACGTGCACGAGGCCCTGCCGGACCACGGGCAGGGCCTTCGGCGGAGCCGGGAACGCCCCGCGGGGCGTTCCCGGCGCCCCGGGGCGCGCCCGAACGGGGACCGGGGTGGTTAGAACAAAATAAGCGGCCCGCGCCAACAGCAG
>NZ_JBHZAN010000048.1:0-56873 GCF_042754285.1 Streptomyces sp. NPDC059224 | reverse complement strand
TTATTCCACTCTTTTTCGCCACCGCCGTGGGCGGGGGTGGGGTGCCCCCCGGGGCGCCCCGCCCCGGGGACCACCCGTCCCGTGGGCCGGTGTCAGTGGTTCACCGTCAGCGGCACGGTGTCGACGGTCACCGGCCGATCGTCCTTCGGTGACACGTAGTACGCAGTGAGCAGGCCGGGACCGGCCCGGACGACCCGACAGGGGACGGTGACGTCGAAGGTGCCGCGGACTCCGGTGCCGGACGTGGCCCGTACCAGGACGTCGGCGGCCGCGTGCCCCGCCGCGTCGGTCACCTTCAGCCGGAACTCGGCCTCGAACGTGTTCGCGCTGCCCCACACGCGCAGCGGCGTGCGGACCCTGTCGCCGAGCAGCGGCGACTCGACCAGGACGGCCGGGGAAAGGTCCTCGAAGTCGGCGCGGCCGACCGGCCCGTTGAGCACGGTCCTCTGCGGGCCGAAGTGCGTGACCGGCTTGCCCTCGATCTCGAACGCCACCTTGTGGACGGCGGGGAAGCGGGTCAGCGTGAACACCACCTGAGCCAGGCGGCCCCGCATCGACCCGCTGCCACCGGCGTCGTCGTAGCGGCCGGACAGATCGACTGTCGCGACGTGGTTGCGGACGGCGACCGAACGCAGTTCGGTGCCTGGGGGGATCGCGGTGGTGCGGGACCGGCTGCCCTCGTAGCGGCTGGGGCCGGCCAGCAGGGCGCGCACCGCCGCGGTGGCGGTCGCGGGGGCGGCGACGGTGCGCGGGGCGGCTGAGACCTTCGCGCCGTGCAGGAAGTACACCGCTGTACGGACCTTCTTCCCCGCCGACGGGCCGGAGCCGCCGGCCGAGGACTTCGGTGGCGCTGCCGTCGGTGCGGCGGAGTAGGAGGGCGCGCCGGCACCGGTCGTGCCTCCCGAGGTTCCGCTGTCCATGGCGGACGACGTGCCGGCGGACAGGTCCGGGGCGGCGGTCGTGCCGCAGGCGGCGAGCGTGAGCAGAGGGAGAGCCAGCGTCGCCGTGACCACGGTGGAGCGGTGGCGGCGGGCGCGGCGGGCGTACGGTGTGTCGCTGAACATGGCAGCCTCCTCCGACACTTCCAGCCAACCGCCCGACGAGGGCCTCCCCCAGTGCTGTTCGGCCTTCGACAGTGGGCCGAACGGACGTACAGGTGGGGGCGGTTCGGCTCGGGAAGTACCACCGTGGGCCGGGCGAAGGGCGGTTGCCGGAATGAGGGAGGGCCGCTGAGGCCTGGTGCCGGGACCGTCGGCCCATGCCGAGAGGCGGCACGAGCGGGGGACGCTGGGGTTGGACGGTTCACGAAGGGTGGACGGTCCGCGAGAGGCGGGATCCACCATGTCCGTGTCGTACGAGAAACCCGGCCACGCGGCGGTGCACCTGACCCGCGCCGCCTGCCTTGCGCCCTCCCCGCACAACAGCCAGCCCTGGTACTTCGTCGAGGAGGGCCACGACCACGGCTTCGAGGTGCACGCCGACGTCGGGCGCCGCATGATCCTCACCGACCCCGGCGGAAGGGAGATGGTCATCGCCTGCGGGGCGGCACTGTTCAACGCGCGGACGGCTGTGCGGCACCTCGGGTTCCGGCCGGTCGTCGAGCTGCTGCCGGAGCCCGGCAGCCCCGCCTTCCTCGCCCGCGTGGGTTTCGCGACGCACGCCCCGGTCACACCCGACGAGGCGGAACTCGCCGACGCGATCGCCCGCCGCCACACCCACCGCGGGCCGTTCCTGAACGAGTCGCTGCCCGACGGCCTCATGGACGAACTGCGCGAGCACGCCCGGGTGGAGGGCGCCGTCCTCCAGGTCTTCGACGAGCCGGAGGAGCTGGAGGTGCTCGCGGAACTGGTGCGCACCGCCGAGGACACCCAGCGCGCGGATCCCGGACGCGCCGCCGAGGTGATGCGCGGCCTCGGGCACGGCGGGGTGCCCGCCGAGGCCTGCCGGTACCACCCGGACGGCACACTCCTCGCCGGTCGCGACTACCTCGGCCTCGCCCGCCGCTACCTCCTCCCGTCCCGCCGTCGCCACCACGGGACGGGCACCGTCGCGGTGCTGTCCACCCCATGCGACGACCGCCACGACTGGCTGCGGTCGGGGCAGGCGCTCCAGCGTGTCCTGCTGGCCGCCGCCGCCCGCGGGGTCATGGCCGCCTTTCACACCCAGCCCCTCGAACTGCCCGCGCTCCGCGCCCAGTTGCGCCATCGCCTGACGGCCGGGAACTTTCCGCAGACGCTGCTGCGGCTCGGCCGCCCCGCACAGACATGGACCGCGCCGCGCCGCCCGCCCGCCGAGGTCCTGGTCCGCGACGGCAGCCCGGCCAGGTGGTGACGACGGCCACGGTGCGGCACGTACGGACGGCCGGGACCCGGCGGTGGCGGCCGCGGCGCAACCCGCTCGGGCGGCAGCGGCCGGTCCACGGCACGTTCCCGCAGCGGGGCGGCCACGGCGGGCCCACTCCGTCGTCGTACCGGAACTCGTCTCCGACGCCTGTCACGGCGATCGCGGTGTGCGCCCCCGTGCTGCTCACGGTGGGCCGCCGGGACCGGGCCCCACACGGGCCGAACGGGCCCCGCAGCCCGGCCGACCTGCCCCGCGGCGACTCACGACGGCACGACGGCGACCCGGCACCGGACGGCGTCCGGCAGCACTCGCGCGGGTTGCCCGTGCGCCGACCGAGCACCACCAGCGCGGCGTTCGCGGAGACAGAGCCGAGCGCCTCGCCGGGAGGCATCCCCAGAACATCCTCCAGGACGTTCACGTCCGGATATCCGGCGCGCCTCGGACGGTGCACGCGGAGAGCAGTTGCCCCCCCGCGTCGCACCGACTTTCCCCTGGACGGGACCACCGCCGTGTCCGTCGGCGGACCGGGTGGGAGGGGGGCCGAACGGACCCGGTCGCAGCCCTGGCGGCCCCTGTCGGGCGGTGAGCCGCAGGAAGACGCTAAGACCGGGAGCAGTCCGGACACAGGAGGTAACTGTCATGCTTGCGCCAGTCATTGTGGGAGTCGACGGGTCCGCCGAGAGCCTCGCCGCCGCCGAGTGGGCCGCGCACGAGGCGGTCCGCCGTGACCGGCCGCTGCGCCTCGTGCACGCGTGGAACTGGCACCCCCGCCAGGAGTCCGGTGAACAGGCCGACGCTGCTCAGCGGTACCAGGGCCGACGCTCCCTGCGCCAGGCCGAGGAACGGGTCCGCCGTACCTGCCCCGATGTCCGCCTGAACGACGAGCAGGTCGAGGGACCCGCGATCGCCGCGCTGCTGAAGGCCGCCGACCAGTCCGAGCTGCTGGTGCTGGGCTCGCGAGGGCTGAGCGGATTCGCCGGTTTCGTGGTCGGCTCGGTGGCCCTTGGTGTGGTGGCACGGGCAGAGCGCCCTGTCGTCCTGGTCCGGGCGGGGGAGGAGCCCGCCGACGAACACCTGCCTGCCGCCGACGGCAGTGCGTCCACCCGCTCCGCGTACCGGGATGTCGTCCTGGGCATCGATCTCGCCGACCCCTGCGACGAGGTGATCGAGTTCGCCTTCGAGGCGGCCCGGCTGCGCAGGGCCCGCCTGAGGGTCGTCCACGCCTGGCGGCAGCCGTCCCCGATCGGGCTCGGCCCCGGTGACCTCGGACTGGGCAGCGCCCCGGAGCGGGGCGACGAGTGGCTCGGCTTCCTGACCGCCGTGCTGCGGATGTGGCGCGACAAGTATCCCGGGGTCGAGGTCGACGAGACCGTCGCGGAGGGTCGGCCGCAGACCGTTCTGGTCCACGCGGCGGCCGAGGCGGGCCTGCTCGTCGTCGGGCGCCGTATCACCGAGCGCCCGGCCGGACCGCACACCGGCCCCGTCACCCACGCCGTCATCCACCATGTCGGCTGCCCCGTGGCCGTCGTGGCCCACGCCTGAGGGATCTCCGCGGATACGCCGACGCAGCAGGCCCAGGCACCGTCTGGCCCCCGGCCGCTCCTCCCGGAGCACGAGTGCGCACGTCTCCCCGGGGGGCGATGGCGTGAGGCGAGAGCAGAACCCCCGCGAGAGATCTGACTGTCCGACAGTAAAGTCGGCATTGGGCCGGCGGCAGCCCGATCAGAGCTGACGACGGCCGGCGGGACCCGCGCCGTGAAGTGCGGTGGATCGAGTGGTGTGACAGGGGTCTGCCTGGCTGTCCGTGCGAACCGGGCGGGGTGTGTTTCACCCCGCCCGGCGCTGTGTGCGTCAGCTTGTGAGGGCCCTGCTCAGCGCACTCGACCTCGTGGTTTCAGTGGCACCGGCGGCAGTTCGGGAGCAGGCAGAGGTGCTCCGTCGTAACCCTTCACTTCCCCGAATCGCGACCCGTTCATCCATTCCTCACGAGCCTGTTCGATATCCGCCTGGGTGCGTCCGACGAAGTTCCACCACATGATGAGTTCCTCCTCGAACGGCTCGCCGCCCAGGAGCATGAGCGTCGCGTCCGACTCGGCGCGCAGCGGCAGCTCGGAGCGGCCGCAGCCGAGGTAGAGCATCGAGCCCGGCAGCACCGGCACGCCGTCGACGCTCACCTCGCCGGACATCCCCAGCACGCCGTACTCGAAGTCGGGCTCCAGGGGCAGGCGCAGGTCGGTGCCCCGGGCGAGGGACAGGTCCGCGCCGACGATCGGGGTGAACGCCGTACCGGGGGACGTCGCGCCGTCGAGGGAGCCGAGGATGACCGTGGCGGTCAGGCCGGGGGCGGTGACCGTCGGCAGGTCGGGGTGGTGTTCGAATTTCGGGTCGGTGTGGCGGTGGGAGTCCGGCAGGGCCACCCACAGCTGGGCGCCGTGCAGATACCGGGCGTGCGACCGCGGGCTCTCCTCCGAGTGGCTGATCGCCCGGCCCGAGGTCATCAGCCCGAGCTCGCGCGGGCGGATCGTCTGCAGGCTGCCGGTCGAGTCGCGGTGCAGCACCTCACCCTGGTGCAGCCAGCTGACCGTCTGCAGTCCGATGTGCGGGTGCGGGGGCACCTGCATCCCGGGCTCGTCGGCGATGTCGTCGGGACCGTAGTGGTCGACGAACGCCCAGGCGCCGATCATGCGGCGGCCGAGGTTCGGCAGCAGCCGCCGCACCTCGGTCGACTCGCCGAGCTGCACACGGCGGGGGCTCAGCAGCTCGCGGACGGGTTCGGCGACGACGAATCCGCGGCCACCGCACACGCTCGGGACGGGCGCACGGTCAAGGTTGCTCATGCTGCCCAACTTAGCGGCCGAACGTCCCGGTTGCCGAGCGGTCGGCCGCTCATGCGGAATCCGTCCCTCACATCGTCGAAGTCCGGGCTGTGGCCGCGGGCCCGGTGGTGCACCAACGGCCGCGTCAGCGCGCCGTCAGTGTCCACAGATGGTCCGCCGTGCCGTTGTCGTCCCACTGGAGGACCTGGGCGACGGCGGAGGTACTCATTGCGGTCACTCCTGGCAGCAGCCCGCCGTTGTAGTTGGCGATCTCGTAGTAGCCGTCGCCGGACGGGCCGAGCTGCCAGAGATGGCCGGCGGTGCCGTTGTCGCCCCAGATCGGGGCGGTGCCACCGGCGCCGGTGCCCGCGTCGGTGATGCCGAGGAGCAGCCCGCTCGCCTGCTGCCGGATCTTGTAGAGGCCGCTGCCGGCGGCCACCAGCGTCCAGTTCTGGTCGGTGCCCGTGGTGGCGGTGGCCTGGACGACCGCGGTGCCCTGGGCGGTGCCCGCGCGGCTGGTGTCCAGGGCGAGGCCGCTGTTGCGGTTGGTGATCTGGCAGCGCCCGGCCGGCGAGGTGGCGGTGCCGCTCGGGGTGACGGTCAGGTGGTGGCCGGCGGCGGCGTTCATCGTCACCGGCACGGTGATCGAGCCGCCGCTGACCGGGTAGTCGGCGTCCGAGACGGTGATCGGCCCGGAGACGGCCTTCGTGCGGCCCCTGGACGGGGCGTACTCCAGCTTCACGTGCACGGTGCTGCCGAACGCCCCGGGCGGCGCACCGACCCCCGCCCGCCCCTGTCCGGCATCGATCCGGCGATCCCGGTCGTCTACGCCCTCTCGCCGTCGACCGACCCCGCCGACACCTCCGTCGTCACCGACGACCGGGGCTGCGCCGGGCTGGCCGTGGAACACCTGCCGGCCGCCGGCCGTACCCGGATCGCCCATGTCACCGGACCCGAACACCGCCAGGCGGCCCGCGACCGTGCCGCGCACGCGGTCCGGCACCTGGCCGGTGCCTGCCTCCGGCCCGCCACCGGCCGGGTGCACCTCGGGGAGTGGAGCGAGGCCCGGGGGCGGCGGGCCGCCGACGCGGTGCTGCGGACGGCACCCGACACGGACGCCGTCTTCTGCGGCAACGACCAGACGGCCCGGGGAGTGGCGGACGCGCTGCGCGAGCGCGGCAAGGACGTGCCGGGGGACGTCGCGGTCGTCGGCTACGACAACTGGGACACGATGGCCCTCGCCTGCCGCCCGCCGCTCACCACCGTCGACATGAACCCGGCCGAGACCGGGCGGATCGCCGCGCTGCGGCCGCTCCAGGCCATCGACGCCGGACCGGCACCCGGGGTGCACACGGTCCCGTGCCGACCGGTGGTGCGCGAGTCGAGCCGAGCGGGCATCCGACCGTGCTTGCTTGCGTAAATCAAGTGACTTACATTCGGGAGGGTCGTGCAGAGTCGAACGGCCCTACGGAGGCTCGACCATGTCCCACGCACAGCCCCGGCCGGAAGCGGCGGGGGAGTCCGCGCCGCCGCGGACCCAGACAGTCGTCGCGGTGCTGGCCTTCGGCGGGATCGTGGTCTCGCTGATGCAGACCCTCGTGATCCCCATCGTGCCCGAGCTGCCGAAGCTGCTCGACGCCGCGGCGTCCGACGCGGTCTGGGCCGTCACCGCCACCCTGCTCGCCGCCGCCGTCGCCACGCCCGTCATGGGACGGCTCGGCGACATGTACGGCAAGCGGCTGATGCTGCTGACCAGCCTGCTCATGCTGGTCGCCGGGTCGGTCACCGCCGCGCTCAGCGACACCCTCGTACCGATGATCGTCGGCCGCGCGCTGCAGGGCCTGGCCTCGGGTGTGATCCCGCTCGGCATCAGCATCATGCGCGACGAACTCCCCGCCGAACGCCTCGGGTCCGCCACCGCCCTGATGAGCGCCTCGCTCGGTGTCGGCGGCGCGCTCGGCCTGCCCGCCGCCGCGCTGATCGCGGACCACTTCGACTGGCACGTGCTGTTCTGGACCTCGGCCGCGCTCGGTGTCGTCGCCGCCGTACTGGTCCTCGTGCTGGTGCCCGAGTCCAAGGTGCGCACCGGCGGCAGGTTCGACCTGATCGGCGCCCTGGGCATGGCGACGGGCCTGGTCTGTCTGCTGCTCGGCATCTCCAAGGGCGCCGACTGGGGCTGGCACAGCGGCACCACGCTCGGTCTGTTCGGAGCCGCCGTGGTGACCCTGCTCGCCTGGGGCTGCTACGAACTGCGCACCCGGCAGCCGCTGGTCGACCTGCGTACCACCGCCCGCCGTCAGGTCCTGGTGACGAACCTCGCCTCGATCGCCTTCGGGTTCTCCATGTTCGCGATGTCCCTGGTGCTTCCGCAGCTCCTGCAGTTGCCTGAGGCGACCGGCTACGGGCTGGGCAAGTCGCTGCTCGACGCGGGACTGGTGATGGCCCCGACCGGCCTGGTGATGATGGCGACGGCGCCCGTGTCGGCCCTCGTCTCCAGGAACTTCGGCCCGAAGACCACCCTGATGTGCGGCGCGGTGATCGTGGCGGCCGGGTACGGGCTCAGCATCGTGCTGATGGACGCCGTCTGGCAGCTGGTGCTGGTCTCCTGCATCGTCGGCGCCGGAATCGGTTTCGCCTACGGCGCGATGCCCGCGCTCATCATGGGCGCCGTCGACCCGCACGAGACGGCCGCCGCCAACAGCCTCAACACCCTGATGCGGTCCATCGGTACGTCGACCGCCAGTGCCGTCGCCGGGGTGATCCTGGCCCAGATGACGAACGTCTTCGGCGGCGTGACCGTGCCCTCCGAGAACGGCTTCAAGGTGGTCATGGCGGTCGGCTCCGGTGCGGCGGTCCTCGCCCTGCTGGTGGCCGCGTTCATCCCGCGCCGGGAGCCCGCCGCGGCGGCCGGATCCGCCGACGGTGCACCGGCGTCCCTGCCCGCGTCGGCGCCCGAGCCACCGGTGGGTGCCGGCGGATCCGCGGTGACGGCCGGCCTCACCGACGACGGTGTCCAGGTGCGGGGGCAGGTGCGCGCCGCCGACGGAACAGGCGTCGGCCGGGCGGCCGTCACCCTGATCTCGCTCGGCGGCCGCCAGCTCGGCCGCGCGGTGGCGGACGCCGAGGGCCGCTACGCCGTGACGGCGCCCGGAGAGGGGACGTACGTTCTCATAGCCGCCGCCGACGGCTGCCGGCCGCAGGCCACCGCCCTGGTCGTGAGCACCGGACCGGTCGCGTACGACGTGCTGCTCGACGGCGCCGGCGGCCTGGCCGGACTGGTGCGGGCCGCGGACGGCGGGGAACCGGTCGCCGGAGCCGTGGTGGTCGTCACCGATGTGCGCGGGGACGTGCTCGCCACCCGGCAGACCGACGGCGTCGGGGAGTTCTCGGTCGGCGAGCTGGTGCCCGGCCCCGTGACCCTCGCCGTCAGCTCCCCCAAGCACCGTCCGCTCGCCGTGGCCGTCGAGATCGCCGGAACCGGGGCCACCCGCGTCGAGATCGAGCTGCGGCCCGGTGCCCATGTGCGCGGTGCGGTACGGGGCGGAGCGGGCCCGCTGGGTGACGCCCGGGTCACGCTGGTGGACGTCGCCGGCAACGTCGTCGCCGCGACCACCACCGGGGACGACGGCGCGTACGCCTTCTCCGACCTGGACACCGGTCCGTACACCGTCATCGCGACCGGCTACGCACCGCGGGCCGCCGGAGTGCTGGTCTCCGGTGCCGACATCCACGACCACGACATCGAACTCGCCCACCCCGAAGCCTAGGACACCGCATCGGCCCAGCCGGGGCACGTCCGGGCGTCAGATCGGCAGCAACCGTGCGATCAGGGCGCCCAGTTGGCGGGCCGTTCGGCACTCGTGCATCTCGGCCAGTTCGGCGTAGTCGGGTGCCGCCGAATCGCCGGTGCCCCACAGGGAGCGCGCCTCGGGGTTCAACCAGTAGACGCGGCGGGCCTGTTCGGTGATGCGGCGGAGGGCCGCGAGGTTCGGGTCGAGGTTGTTCGTGCGGGCGTCGCCCAGGACGAACACGGTGCTGCGCGGCCCGACCGCGGCGCCGTACCGCTCCGCGAACTCGCCCAGCGACACCCCGTAGTCGCTGCTGCCGTGCCAGCCGGTGAGCGTCGCCTCGGCGCGGATCCGGGCGCCGAGCCCCTCCGGGTCGGCCCGGCCGTGATCGAGCAGGCCGGTCACCTCGTCGACGCGGTTGACGAAGGCGAACACCCTGACCTTGCTGAACTGGTCGTGCAGCGCCTGCACCAGCAGCATCGTGAAGTCGGAGAACCCCGACACCGAGCCCGAGACGTCACACAGGAGGACGAGCTCGGGCCGCACCGGCCGGCGCCGGCGCAGCACCGGCCGCATCGGCACCCCGCCTGTGGACAGCGAACCGCGCAGGGTGCGGCGCAGATCGATGCTGCCCCGCGCGGCCCGGCGGCGGCGTGCCGCCAGCCGGGTCGCCAGCTTACGGGCCAGCGGCTGAACAGCCCTGCGCAGTTCGGCAAGTTGATCCCGCCCGGCGAACAGGAAGTCCACCCGGTCGGCGCTCGGCGGCACCGCCCGCCGGGCGATCTCGTCCCGCCCGCGCCGCTCGGCCACCCGGCGCCGGGCCTCCGCCGCGACCATGCCCCGGAACGTCTCGATCCGACGCCGGATCTCGTCGTCCAGCAGCCGGTCCGCGAACCCCTGGTCCGTGCCCCGGGCCCGGACGTCCGCCCGCACCCGTGCCAGCAGCGTCTGCGGCCGCAGCCGGTCCAGTGTCTGGTACGACGACCAGCCGTCGGAGCCCGACGGACTCCCGTATCCGCCCAGGCCGTCCACCGCCTGCGCCGCCAACTGCCTGAGCAGCGCGGTGTCGTCGTCGGCCAGCGCGCCGGCGAGCCGCTCCCGCAGTTCGTCCCGGTGGGCCGGCCCGGTGCCGGGCCCGCCCACCCCGCGCGGGAAGTAGAGGTCGAAGACCTGGTCGAACACGGCCCGCTGGGCACTGCCGTGCAGCAGGGTCGCGGCCAGCCCCTCGCGCAGCAGCTCCCGGTCCGCCAGGCCGAGCGCCGCAACCGCCCGGCCCGCGTCCACGGTCTCTCCGGTGCCGACCCGCACCCCGTGCGCCCGCAGCGCCCCCACCAGACCGGTGAGCCGGCCGGCGAGGTCGGGCGACGTGTCGGCCACCGCGTTCACAGCGCGTCCAGGTCCAGCTTGGCGGCCGCCTTCTGGATGTCGTCCTGGTGCTTGAGGATCACGCCCAGGGAATCCCGTACGACCTGCTCGTCCAGCGCGTCGGCGCCCAGGGCCAGCAGCGTGCGCGCCCAGTCGATCGTCTCGGCCACCGACGGCACCTTGCGCAGGTCCATCGCCCGCAGCGCCCCGACCACCCGGACCACGGACTCGGTGAGCGCCTCGGTGAGCTCGGGCACCTTCAGCCGTACGATCCGGCGCTCCAGCTCCTCGTCGGGGAACCCTATGTGCAGGAAGAGGCAGCGGCGGCGCAGCGCCTCGGACAGCTCACGGCTCGCGTTCGAGGTGAGCACGACGAAGGGACGGCGGGTCGCGGTGACCGTGCCCAGCTCGGGGACGGTCACCTGGAAGTCGCTGAGCACCTCCAGGAGCAGGCCCTCCACCTCGACATCGGCCTTGTCGGTCTCGTCGATCAGCAGCACCTTCGGTTCGTCGCCCCGGATCGCGGTGAGCAGCGGCCGGGGGAGCAGGAACTCCTCGCTGAAGATGTCGGTGCGCGCCTCGTCCCAGGTCTCGTCCCGGCCGGCGCTGATGCGGAGCAGCTGCTTGGCGTGGTTCCACTCGTACAGCGCCCGGGACTCGTCCACGCCCTCGTAGCACTGCAGGCGCACCAGCCGGGCGCCGGCGACCTCGGCGACGGCCTTCGCCAGCTCGGTCTTGCCGACCCCGGCGGGGCCCTCGACGAGGAGGGGCTTGCCGAGCCGGTCGGCCAGGAAGACGGTGGTGGCGACGGCGGGGGAGGCGAGGTAGCCGGTCTCCGCGAGGCGGCCGCGGACGTCGTCGACGGAAGTGAACAACGGGGCCTCCGGCTGAGCGGCGTGGTGCTGACCTTCCTATCTAAGCGCTTGGTCAGGGAGCTGGCCACCCTGTATACCGATCGGTTTCCGAATGTGCCGGCGAGAGGTAGTCTCGGGGCCATGGCCACCACCGACAAGGCGTCCCCCCGCGACCGGCTGCTCGAAGCCGCCGCCGATCTCTTCTACCGCGACGGCGTCTCCGTGGGCGTCGAGGCGCTGTGCAGGTCGGCCGGGGTGTCGAAGCGCTCGATGTACCAGCTCTTCGACAGCAAGGAGGAGATGCTCGCCGCCAGTCTGGAGCGCCGCAGGGCCTGGTACGAGGCCCAGCTCACGCCCGCCGACGGCGCCGGCGCGCCGGCCACGCCCCGTGAGCGGGTCCGGTACGTCTTCGAGCGGCTGGAGAAGGGCTCGGTGACCCCCGGCTACCAGGGCTGCCCGTACCTCGCCGTCCTGGTCGAGCTGAAGGACCCCGAGCACCCGGCGAGCGTGGTGGCCCGCGACGCGAAGGGCCGGATGGAGAGCTACTTCCGGGAACAGGCCGAACAGGGCGGTGTAGCGGACCCGGCCGTCCTGGCCCGCCAGCTGATGCTGGTCTTCGACGGCGCCAGCGCCCGCGCCGGCGCCCGCATCGAACGCCTGGACGACGGCCTGGCCCTGGGAACGGCGACGGCACTGATGGATGCGGCGGGAATGGCGTAATCGACAGTGGCGTGCGGTCTGCTTGGGGCCGGGTGGGCCGCGGGCACCGGTCGGCGGTAAGGGCGCTGCGGCCGGGAGACGGCTCGCGACGCACGACCCGTACGGGTCAGCACAACGCGCCGGCGCTGTCGCGCACCCGGTGCAATGGACGCGTGACCGGGCCCCCGAACGACTGCCTCGCGCGCAACGAGTGGATCTGCGGGGCCTATCTGAGCAGCCGCCGCCAGATCCTCCTCGACGCCGTCGGGCAGCACCTGCGGCTCACCGCGGTCTCCGTGCTCATCGGCCTCGTGATCGCCGTTCCCCTGGCCGTGCTGGCCCGCCGCCGGCGCTGGTCGGCCGCGCCCGTCCTCGGGGTCACGACGATCCTCTACACCATCCCCTCCCTGGCGATGTTCTCCCTGCTCCTGCCGGTCTACGGCCTCTCGGCCACCCTCGTCGTCGCCGGGCTGGTGCTCTACTCGCTCACCCTGCTCGTCCGGAACATCCTCGCGGGCCTGCGGGCCGTCCCGCAGGAGACCCGCCAGGCCGCCCGCGGCCTGGGCTACGGCCCGGTCCGCCTCCTGCTCACCGTCGAGCTCCCCCTCGCCCTGCCCGCGGCGATGGCCGGACTGCGCATCGCCACCGTCTCGGCGGTCTCCCTGGTCACCGTCGGCGCGATCGTCGGCTTCGGCGGTCTCGGCAACCTGATCTACGCCGGTATGAACACCTACTTCAAGGCCCAGGTCCTCACCGCCTCCGTGCTGTGCGTGCTGATCGCCGTCGCCGCCGACCTGCTGCTGCTCGGAGTGCAGCGACTGCTCACCCCGTGGACACGGGCGGCCCGCGCATGACCACGCTCGCCGACGCCTGGGGCTGGCTCACCGACTCCGCGCACTGGGCGGGCGACGACGGGATCGGGCACCGGCTCGTGCAGCACCTCGCCCTCACCGTCGTCTGTCTCGTCATCAGCTGCGCCGTCGCGCTGCCGGTCGCGCTGGTCCTCGGCCACCTCGGCAGGGGCGGCGCGCTCGCCGTGAACATCTCCAACGTCGGCCGTGCCGTCCCCACCTTCGCCGTCCTGGTCCTCCTGCTCCTCACCCCGATCGGCCGGTGGGGCGAGGGCCCCACGGTGGTGGCCCTGGTGCTGTTCGCGGTACCGCCGCTGCTCACCAACGCCTACGTGGGCATGCGCGAGGTCGACCGGAGCATCGTGCGCGCGGCCCGCGGCATGGGGATGACCGGCGCGCAGATGCTGTTCCGCGTGGAACTGCCCCTTTCACTGCCCCTGCTCCTCAACGGGGTGCGGATCGCCGCCGTCCAGCTCGTGGCCACGGCGACCATCGCCGCGCTGGCCGGCGGGGGCGGCCTGGGGCGGATCATCACCGCCGGGTTCAATCTGGCCAGCACGCCGCAGGTGGTCGCCGGGGCGATCCTGGTCGCCGTCTTCGCGCTGATCGTGGAGGGGATCTTCGAACTCGTCGAGCGGCTCGCCCCGGTCGGGGCGCGGGGTTCGCGGTGAGATCCCCTACGGCGGTGGCGGCCGTGCTGCTGGTGGGCCTCACCGGCTGCGCCACCGGCCCCTCCCTGGAGAACCGCGGTGCGGTCACCGCGCCCCCGGGCGACAGCAGGCACCTGACCGTCGGCTCGGCCGGCTTCACCGAGAGCGACCTGCTCGCCCAGATGTACGCACAGCTGCTGAACCAGGCCGGCTACCGGACCTCTCTGATCACCGTGGCCAACCGCGAGATCTACGAACCCGCCCTGGAGTCCGGGCAGATCGACGCCGTCCCCGAGTACGCGGCCACCTTCGCCGACTGGCTCAACGCCAAGGCCAACGGCCCCGACGCGCCGCCCGTCGGCTCGCCCGACCTCGACGCCACGATGAAGGCGCTGCGCCGCCTCGCCGCACCGCGCGGACTCACGGTCCTGGACCCGGGCCGCGCGGTGGACCAGAACGCGTTCGCCGTCACTGCCGCCTATGCCCGCGCGCACCGCCTCAGGACGCTCAGCGACCTGGGCGCCTCGGGGCTGAAGGTGCGGCTCGCGGCGGGGGACGAGTGCGTGCAGCGGCCCTACTGCGAGCCGGGGCTGAAGAAGGTCTACGGCATCGACATCACCGGCGTCGACCCCAAGGGCGTCGGCACCACCCAGGCCAAACGGGCCGTACAGGCCGGGCAGGACCAGATGCTGCTGACCACCACCACGGACGCGACCCTCGGCCAGTTCGGCCTGGTCCTGCTCGCCGACGACAAGCACCTCCAGAACGCCGACTACGCCGTTCCGGTCGTCAACCGCGCCCGGGCGGGTGCCGAGGGCGTGACGAAGGCGCTCGGCAAGCTCAACGACGTCCTGACGACCGCCGATCTGGCCGCCATGAACCAGCAGGTCGACAGCTGGCGGCGGCTCGCCCAGGACGTGGCCCGGACCTACTTGCGGGACAAGGGCCTGGTGAAGTGAGGATCGGCGCCCGTTGTCAGTGGCGGCCGCTACCTTCCGGGACATGGGGATCTATCTGGTGAGTGTCGCCGCGCGGGAGTGGTTCGGCGCGGACGAGGAGGACGGCGGCAAGGGCGCCATCGCCTCGGCCCTGAACGAGGAGTTGCGGCGGCGCGGGCTCGCGCCGTACGTGCCGGTGCCCGAGGCGGCCGTCCCGGTGCCCGGCCCGGGGCAGTCGTTCGAGGAGAAGCTGGTGCCGTCCATGCACGGGTTCGACGCGCTGTGCCGCAGACTCCTGGCACCGGGGGAGGCGGACCTGCTGCTGGGCTGGTCGGTGCTGGTGCCGGTCTCCCTCGACGAGGAGATCCGGCTGCCCCTCGCATCCCCCTGCACCGACGAGACGGTGATCGCCGGCGCGCCCGAGGTGCTCGCCCTCACGGAGCGGCTGGCGGTGGCTGTCCGGCTCCCCGTCGACGCGATACCCGAGGCCTGCGACAACCTCGAGCTGACGATGTGGTTCCTGGAGGGCGAGGCCGAGGAAGCCGCCGCCGCCCGTCCCGGCCCGTGGGCCGAGGACCTCGACACCGCCTTCTATGCCGCGCTGTACCTGCGGGCCGCCCAGCACGCGCTGCGCCGCGCCTGCCCGATGACGTACTGCTGACGGACGCCCGGCCGACACCCCGCCGGACCGGAGGTCAGGCGTCGGAGACCGAGTCGAACGGCACCTGACCCCGCGGGACGCCGCGGGCGTCCGCGTCCACCGAGCGGCGCAGCGCCTCGTGCAGCTTGGCCGGGGTCAGGACGCCGAGGAAACGCGAGCCGTCGAGGACCGCGACCCACCCGGCGTCGTGCTGGAGCATCACACCGAACGCCTGCTTCAGCGGGGCACCGACCGGCACCCACGCGGTCATCCGGTGTGCCAGGTCACCGACGCTGCCGCCCGCCGCCAGCTCGTCGCGGCCCACCCAGCCGTGCAGGTCGCCGTGCGCGTCCAGGACCACCGCCCAGCGGGCGCCCTCCGACCGCAACCGCGCCGCGGCGCTCCCGGCGGACTCGGCCGGGCGGACGACCGGCGGCTGCTCCAGGTCGTCCGGCTCGATCTCGGTCACCGACAGCCGCTTCAACCCGCGGTCCGCGCCCACGAAGTCGGCGACGTAGGACGTGGCGGGCGTCCCCAGCACCGCACCCGGCGTGTCGTACTGCTCGATGCGCCCCTGCCCGTACACCGCGATCCGGTCGCCGAGCCGCACCGCCTCCTCGATGTCATGGGTGACCAGCAGCACCGTCTTGCGCACGGCGGCCTGCATCCTGAGGAACTCGTCCTGCAACTGCTCGCGCACCACCGGGTCGACCGCACCGAACGGCTCGTCCATCAGCAGCACGGGAGGATCCGCGGCGAGCGCGCGGGCCACGCCGACCCGTTGCCGCTGGCCGCCGGAGAGCTGGTCCGGATAGCGAGGTCCGAACGTCGACGGGTCCAGGCCCACCAGGTCGAGCAGTTCGGCGGCGCGCCTGCGGGCCTCGGCCCGCTTCCAGCCGAGCAGGGCCGGGACGGTCGCGGTGTTGTCGAGCACGGTGCGGTGCGGGAACAGACCCACCTGCTGGATGACGTAGCCGATCCGGCGGCGCAGCCGGACCGGGTCGACCCGGGCGATGTCCTCGCCGTCGACCAGGATCCGGCCGGAGGTCGGTTCGATGAGCCGGTTGACCATCATCATCGTGGTGGTCTTGCCGCAGCCGGACGGGCCCACAAGGGTGACGAGTTCACCCTCCGCCACCTCGAGGGAGAGGCCGTCCACGGCGGTCGTGCCGTCCGGGTACCGCTTGGTGACCTGCTCGAACCGGATCATTCCCTCACGCTAGCCGCGCCCCTTGCGCCCCGCGCGCCGAAGCGGCGCCGGCCCGCCTACGAGGTGACCTCCGCGTCCGGCGGGCCGGCGCTGACGAGCACCACCTCCAGGGTGCGCGGACCGTGCACCCCCTCGACCCGGTCCAGCTCGATGTCGCTGGTCGCGGACGGCCCGGAGATCCAGGTCAACGGACGTGCCGGGTCGAGGCGTTCGAGGGCCTGCGGGACGGAGGGGACGACCTGGTCCGGAACCCGGACGACGCAGATGTGATGGTCCGGGACGAGCGTGATGCGGCGGCGGCCCTGGTCCGGGCCGCCGTCCAGCACGATCGTCCCCGTCTCGGCGATCGCCACCGCACACCCGGTGACCACGCTTCCCACCCCGTCCAGCTCGTGCGCCGTGCTCGCCGCCCGGTCGCGGACCCGGGCGGGCCCGGCGGCCGGCATCCACTCCGGCGGCAGCGAAGGGGGCACCAGCACCTGCCGCGATCCGCGTTCGGCGAGCAACCGCTCGATGACGTGGGGGAGTTCGTCGTCGGTGGCGCGGTGTACGACCGCCCGGTAGTCCGCCAGGTTCTCGGCCAGCAGCTCCACCGTCTCCGCGACGCCGCGCTGCCCGTGCTCGCGCAGATACGCCCGCTCGACCGGTACCTCCTCGTCCCGTACGTCGGCCAGCGCGCGCCGCACCCGGCCCAGGATCCGCTCCCTGCTGCTCACTTGGCACCGTCCTCCTTGCCGTTCGTCCGCTGCCACCAGTCACGGAACGGCTCCGCCGGTACGGCCGGCAGGTCCCGTGTGCCGCTCCACGCCCTGCCGGGACCCGGCAGCGTGCGGGGATGGAGGCGGCGGCTGCGGGAGGCGAGCCGCTGGCCGGTGCGCAGGGCGGCCGGGTGCGAGAGAGCCCAGCGGGCCGCCCGCATCGCCGCCCGCTCGGCCGCGTGTCCCTTGGCCGGTTTGAGCAGCACCTTGTTGCCGCCCCGGACCGCCTCGCCGCCCTCCACGACCCGCTCCCGCAGGTGGACCAGTACTTCGGGGATGTCGATGGCGACCGGGCACACCTCGTAACAGGCCCCGCACAGCGACGACGCGTACGGCAGCGAGGCGTCGATCGCGCTCCCCGTCCCGCGCAACTGGGGGCTGAGGATCGCGCCGATCGGGCCCGGATAGACCGAGCCGTAGGCGTGCCCGCCGGCCCGCTCGTACACCGGGCAGACGTTCAGACAGGCGGAACAGCGGATGCAGCGCAGCGCCTGGCGGCCGACCTCGTCGGCGAGGGTGTCGGTGCGGCCGTTGTCGAGGAGCACCAGATGGAAGGCCCGGGGGCCGTCCCCGTCGGTGGTGCCGGTCCACATCGAGGTGTACGGGTTCATCCGCTCGGCGGTCGACGAACGGGGCAGGGTCTGCAGGAAGACCTCCAGGTCCCGCCAGGTCGGCACGGTCTTCTCGATGCCGACGACCGAGATCAGCGTCTCGGGCAGCGTGAGGCACATCCGGCCGTTGCCCTCGGACTCGACCACGACCAGGGTGCCCGTCTCGGCGACCATGAAGTTGGCGCCGGAGATGCCGACCTTGGCGCGCAGGAACTTCTCGCGGAGGTGGAGCCGGGCCGCCTCGGCGAGTTCGGCGGGCGTGTCGGTGAGGCCCTCGGGCGCGGGACGCCCCCACTCGCCCATCTCGCGCCGGAAGATGTCCCGGATCTCCCCGCGGTTCCGGTGGATCGCCGGGACCAGGATGTGCGAGGGACGGTCCCTGCCCAACTGCACGATCAGCTCGGCGAGATCGGTCTCGTAGGCCCGGATGCCCTCGGCCTCCAGCGCCTCGTTCAGCCCGATCTCCTGCGTGGCCATCGACTTGACCTTCACGACCTCCGACTCGCCGGTCTCCTTGACCAGGCCGGTCACGATCCGGTTGGCCTCGTCGGCGTCCGCGGCCCAGTGGACCGTACCGCCGGCCGCCGTCACCGCCTGCTCCAACTGGACCAGGTAGCGGTCGAGATGACGGAGCGTGTCGTCCTTGACCTGCTTTCCGGCCTCTCGCAGCGCGTCCCAGTCGGACACCTCGGCGACGGCCCTGGCCCGTTTGGCGCGGATGGTGTGCGTGGCATGGCGCAGATTCCCGCGCAGGGTGCGGTCGCCCACGGCCTCGTGCGCGGCCTGCGGAAAGGCAGGCATTCCCAGATAGGTCCCGCTCATGCGGCCGGCTCCTCCTCCGTGCTCGCCAGGATCTCCGCGATGTGCACCGGCCGCATGCCGGTACCGAGCCGGGTCATGGTGCCACCGATGTGCATGAGGCAGGAGTTGTCGGCGGCGCACAGCACCTCCGCACCCGTCGACTCGGCGTTGCGCACCTTGTCGGCCCCCATCGCCGCCGAGACGTCGGGGTTCTTGACCGCGAAGGTGCCGCCGAACCCGCAGCACTCCTCCGCTCCCGGCAGCTCCACCAGTTCCAGCCCCTTCACCGCCTGGAGCAGCCGGCGCGGGCGCTCGCCGAGCCCCAGACTCCGCAGCCCGTGACAGGTGGGGTGGTAGGTCACCTTGTGCGGGTAGCAGGCGCCCACGTCCGTCACCTTGAGCACGTCGACCAGGAACTCCGTCAGCTCGTACGTCTTCGGCACCACCGGGGCCAGCGCGAGCGCGAGCCCGTTGCCGCGGCCCTCGGCCCGGGCCCGCTCACCCATCCTCGGATACAGCTCCCGCACCATCGCCCCGCAGGAGCCGGACGGCGTCACGATCGCCTCGTACTCCCCGAAGACATCGGAGAAATGCCGGGCCAGCGGTTCCGCCTGATGACGGTATCCGGTGTTGTAGTGGGCCTGCCCACAGCAGGTCTGCGCCATCGGGAAGTCCACCTCGACGCCCAGCCTGGTCAGGAGTTTCACGACGGCACGGCCCGTGTCCGGATACAGCGTGTCGTTGACACAGGTCAGGGACAGGGCGACACGCATCGCGGCTCCTAGAGATCGATCATCCGATGAGTGCAGGGTAATGGGCCGGTGCGATCCGCGGGAGTCCCGGTTCACCGCGTGGTGAGTCGCGCCTGGGCCGCCGCCCAGCGGACGGTGTCCCCGCGCGGCGCGTACCGGGTCAGCGGCTGGGTGCGCGTGAGCAGCCGCCGCATGTCGGCCAGATCACCGACCAGACCGTGGGCGCGGGCCTGGACCAGCACGTTCCCGAAAGCCGCCGCCTCCGTGGGACCCGCCACCACCGGCAGCCCGCAGGCGTCGGCGGTGAGCTGGCAGAGCAGCGCGTTGCGGGTGCCGCCGCCCACCACGTACACCGTGTCCACCGGGTGGTCGGCGAGCCGCTGGGCCTCCGCGACCGCCCCGCGGTGGGCGAGCGCCAGGGAGTCGAGGATGCACCGGGTGATCTCACCCGGAGTCCGCGGCACCGGCTGCCCGGACGCCCGGCACGCCTCGGCGATCCGCTCCGGCATCCGGCCGGGTGCCAGGAACGCCGCGTCGCCCGCGTCGACCACCGAGCGCAGCGCCGGCACGGTGGCCGCCTCCCGCAGCAGCCCCTCCAGATCCGGCTCTTCCCAGGCCCGTACGCACTCCTGCAGCAGCCACAGCCCCATGATGTTCCGCAGATAGCGGACCGTGCCGTCCAGCCCCAGCTCGTTCGTGAAGTTGGCGGCGCGGCTCTCCTCGGTCAGCACGGGCGCGGCCAGTTCGAGTCCGGCCAGCGACCAGGTGCCGGTGCAGATGTAGGCGAACCGCTCACCGGCCGCCGGGACCGCGGCCACCGCCGACGCGGTGTCGTGCGAGCCGACGGTGGTCACCGGCACCGGCCCGGCGAGCCCGGTCTCCTCCAGGACCTCGGGCCGCAGCAGCCCGGCGCTGTCCCCGGGCCGCCGCAGCGGCGCGAACAGCCCGAGGTCGATCCCCACCCGGTCCGCCACCTCGTGGGACCAGTCGCGGGTCCGAGGATCGACCAGCTGGGTGGTGGAGGCGTTGGTCAGCTCGGTGCCCTGTTCGCCGGTCAGCCAGTACGACAGCAGGTCGGGGATGAGCAACAGGCGCCCGGCGCGGGCGAACTGGGCACCTGAGCGCGCCGCCACCAGCTGGTAGAGGGTGTTGAAGGGCGCGTACTGGAGGCCGGTGCGGGCGTACAGCTCCGCCGCCGGCAGGGTCGCCCACACCTGCTCGGCGACTCCCTCCGTGCGGGCGTCCCGGTAGTGCACGGGGTTGCCGAGCAGCGCCCCGTCGGCGTCCAGCAGCCCGTAGTCCACGGCCCAGCTGTCGATCCCGACGGAGTCCACCCGCCCCGCCGCCCTGAGCCCGTCCAGCATGCCGGCGTACAGGGCGAGCACGTCCCACCGCAGCCCCTCCGGCACCCGCACCGGCCGGTTGGCGAACCGGTGCGCCTCGATCAGCTCCAGCGAGTCAGGGCCCACCCGGCCGACCATGACCCGACCGCTGGACGCGCCGAGGTCGACCGCGGCATAGGTCCTCGGGCCGGTCATCGCAGGAAGGCGGCCGCCACACCCGCGTCGACGGGCACGTGCAGCCCGGTGGTGTGGGTCAGTTCCCCGCCCGTCAGCGCGAACACGGCGTTCGCCACGTGCTCGGGCAGCACCTCGCGCTTGAGGATGGTCCGCTGCGCGTAGAACTCGCCCAGCTTCGCCTCCTCCACCCCGTACACGGCGGCCCGCTGAGCCCCCCACCCGCCGGCGAAGATGCCCGACCCCCGCACCACACCGTCCGGGTTGACCCCGTTGACCCGGATCCCGTGCTCACCCAACTCCGCTGCCAGCAAGCGCACTTGATGGGCCTGGTCCGCCTTGGTGGCCGAGTAGGCGATGTTGTTGGGCCCGGCGAACACGGCGTTCTTGGAGGCGATGTAGACGATGTCACCACCGAGCCCCTGGGCGGTCATCACCCGGGCCGCCTCCCGTGACACCAGGAAGGAACCGCGGGCCATGATGTCGTGCTGGAGGTCCCAGTCCTTCGCCGTCGTCTCCAGCAGGGGCTTGGAGACGGAGATCCCCGCGTTGTTGACGACGAGGTCGACCCCGCCGAAGGCCAGCGCGGCGGCCCGGAAGGCGGCGGCGATCTGCTCCTCGTCCGTCACGTCGACGGTGACGGCGACCGCCTGGTCGGGGCCGCCGAGCTCCGCCGCGACGGCGGCGGCACCCTCGGCATTGAGATCGGCCACGACGACACAGGCCCCCTCGGCGACGAGCCGGTGCGCGATCGCCCTGCCGATCCCGCTGCCGGCCCCCGTCACCAGTGCCACCCGGGTCGCCAGGGCCTTCGGCCTCGGCATCCGCCGGAGCTTGGCCTCCTCCAGCGCCCAGTACTCGATCCGGAACTTCTCCGACTCCTCGATCGGCGCGTACGAGGACACGGCCTCGGCGCCGCGCATCACGTTGACCGCGTTGACGTAGAACTCGCCGGCGACCCGGGCGGTCTGCTTGTCCTTGCCGAAGCTGAACATGCCGACGCCCGGCACCAGCACGATCGCCGGGTCGGCGCCGCGCATGGCGGGGGAGTCGGGCAGGGCGTGCCGCCGGTAGTAGGCCGCGTACTCCTCCCGGTAGGCCGTGTGCAGCTCGCCGAGCCGGGCGACGGCCTCGTCCAGGGACGCGGTCGGCGGCAGGTCGAGTACGAGCGGCCGTACCTTGGTCCGCAGGAAGTGGTCCGGGCACGAGGTCCCGAGCGCCGCCAGCCGCGGATGCTCGGCGCGGGCCAGGAAGTCGAGGACCACGTCGGAGTCGGTGAAGTGCCCGACCTGCGGCCGGTCCTTGGAGGCGAGGGCACGGACGTACGGCGCGAGGGCGGCGGCCCGCTCCCGGCGCTGCGCCTCCGGCAGCGCGCCGTACCCCTCGACGACGGGCCCGAACGGCTCGGCCCTGCCGCGCTCGGCGAGGAAGGCCTCGGCGGTGCGGATGATGGACAGCGAGTTCCGCTCGCACTCCTCGGAGGTGTCGCCCCAGGCGGTGATCCCGTGCCCGCCGAGAACGCATCCGACCGCCCGCGGGTTGGCGGCCTTCACGGCCGCGATGTCCAGCCCCAGCTGGAACCCCGGCCGCCGCCACGGCACCCAGACCACCGAGTCCCCGAAACACTCGGCGGTCAGCTTCTCCCCGTCGGCGGCACACGCCAGCGCGATGCCGGAGTCCGGGTGCAGATGATCGACGTGTCGGGCGTCCACGAGCCCGTGCATGGCGGTGTCGATGGAAGGGGCGGCGCCGCCCCTGCCGTGCAGGCAGTAGTCGAAGGCACCGGCCATCTCGTCCTCGCGCTCGATGCCCGGATAGACACCGGCAAGCGCCCGGAGCCGGTCCAGGCGCAGCACGGCCAGCCCCGGTTCGGTGAGGGTGCCGAGATCCCCGCCGGACCCCTTCACCCACATCAGCTCGACGTCACCACCGGTGACGGGATCGGTGGCGGTGCCCTTGGCGGAGGTGTTCCCGCCGGCGTAGTTGGTATTCCGGGGATCGGCACCGAGCCGATGGGAACGGGCGAGGAGAGCGGCGGCCTCGGGATGGGTGGACATGGGAGATTCCTCACTTCTCGAACGAGGGTGACTGCACTTCCCCAGGGGCGCTGGGGGTACCCCCGGCCGAAGGCCGGGGGAGCAACTGCGCGACCGGCCGCGACGGACCCGCAGCCCCGCGACTCACGGATCCCGGCGACGGGTCAGGCGCCCCACCCCGCCTGCTCGCCGCCCACCCGCTCGGCGACGATCCTCTCGGCCCACCCGGACCGGCGGTACGCGGCGAGCGGCTCGGGGTCCAGCCCCATCTCGCCCCGCACCTCCCGCAGCAACGGCCGCACGTCCGTGTCGTACGCGTCCATCAGCACCGCGTTGGCGCCGAGCACATCCCCCGCCGCCTGCGCCGCGGCGAGCGCCCCCCGGTCCACCAGCAGCGCCTTCGCCGTGGCCTCCTGCACGTTCATCACCGAGCGGATGATCGCCGGGATCTTCGCCTCGATGTTGTGGCACTGGTCGAGCATGAAGGCCACCTCGGAGGTGAACCCGCCCCCGCGCACCACCTCGCACATGATCCGGAACAGCTGGAACGGATCGGCGGCCCCGACCATGAGGTCGTCGTCCGCGTAGAACCGCGAGTTGAAGTCGAAGCCCCCGAGCTTCTCCTCCCGCAGCAGCGTGGCGACGATGAACTCGATGTTGGTGCCCGGCGCGTGGTGCCCGGTGTCGACCACGACCTGGGCCTGGGGTCCCAGCTTCAGACAGTGGGCGTAGGCCGTGCCCCAGTCCGGCACGTCCGTCGTGTAGAAGGACGGCTCGAACAGCTTGTACTCCAGCAGCATCCGCTGCCCCTCGCCGAGGCGCGCGTACACCTCCGACAGCCCCTCGGCCAGCCGGTCCTGGCGGGCCCGGATGTCGTCCTGGCCGGGGTAGTTGGTGCCGTCCGCGAACCACAGCTTCAGATCGCGGGACCCCGTCGCGTCCATGATGTCGACGCATTCCAGGAGATGACGGACGGCCTTGCGGCGCACCGCCGCGTCCGGGTGGCAGATGCTGCCCAGCTTGTAGTCGTCGTCCTGGAAGGTGTTGGAGTTGATCGTTCCCAGCCTCAGCCCGCGCTTCTCGGCGTGTGCGGCCAGGTCCGCGTACCCGTCGGAGCCGTCCGCCTTGTCCCAGGGGATGTGCAACGCCACCGTCGGCGCGACCCCGGTCACCGCGTGGACCTGCGCCGCGTCGTCCAGCTTCTCCTTCACCGAGCGCGGCACGCCCTGCTGGGCGAACACCTTGAAACGGGTCCCCGAGTTTCCGTACGCCCATGACGGCGTCTCGACGGCCTGGGTCTTCAGCGCGGCCTTCACCGCGGCGAGGTCGGTCACTTGGGAGCTCCTGGAGTATGAAACGGTGAAACGATTCAGAACGGCAAAGTATGAGCCCCCCGAAGGGGGTGTCAAGCTCTCCGGCCGACCTGGTTTTCCGTGACTCAGCCGTGACCTTAGGCTATCGAAATTTTTTCAATACGGACCCATTGACGTGACATGCCCGTGGTGCCTACGGTCCCGGCATTCCAGTTGAAACCTTTCACGACGCTGTGGGGTCGGTGCCGACCGCCTCGCGGGTGTCGTCGAGGAGCCATCCATGACCCACCCGTCCGACACGGGACCGGCCCCGGTGCTGGCGCTGAAGGACGTCTCCAAGTCCTTCGGCGCCGTCCGCGCCCTGCGGGACGTCGCCCTGGAGCTGTTTCCCGGCGAGGTGCACGCGCTCGCCGGGGAGAACGGCGCGGGCAAGTCGACGCTGATCAAGACCCTCGCCGGTGTGCACCGACCGGACGCCGGTCAGGTGCTGCTCGACGGTGAGCCCGTCGTCTTCCACGGCCCCGGCGACGCCCGCGACGCCGGCATCGCCGTGATCTACCAGGAACCCACCCTCTTCCCCGACCTGTCGATCGCCGAGAACATCTTCATGGGCCGTCAGCCCCGGCGTGCGCTGGGCCGGATCGACCACAAGGCCACCCGCGCGGCCACGGCCGCCCTGATGAAGCGGCTCGGCGTCGCCCTCGACCCCGACCGCCCCGCCCGCGGCCTGTCGATCGCGGACCAGCAGATCGTGGAGATCGCCAAGGCGCTCTCCTTCGACGCCCGGGTCCTGATCATGGACGAGCCGACCGCGGCCCTCACCGGCAGCGAGGTCGCCCGCCTCTTCGGCGTCGTGCGCACCCTGCGCGACCAGGGCGCGGCCGTGCTGTTCATCTCGCACCGGCTGGAGGAGATCTTCCAGATCTGCCGCCGGGTCACCACCCTGCGGGACGGCGCCCGGATCGCCAGCGAGCCGGTCGACGGCATGACCGAGGACGACCTGGTCCGCCGGATGGTCGGCCGCGACCTGGACGAGCTGTACCCCAAGCAGGACGTACCGGCCGGTGAAGTGGCCCTCTCGGTGCGGCGGTTGACCCGGGAGGGCGTCTTCACCGACGTCTCCTTCGAGGTCCGCTCCGGCGAGATCGTCGGGCTGGCCGGACTGGTCGGCGCCGGCCGCACCGAGGTCGCCCGCGCCGTGTTCGGCGTCGACCGCTGGGACGCGGGCGAGGTGGAGGTGCGGGGCCGCAGGCTCACCAACGGCGCCCCGTCCACGGCGATGGCCGCCGGACTCGCCCTGGTCCCCGAGGACCGGCGCGCCCAGGGCCTGGTGATGGACATGTCCATCGAGCGCAACATCGGCCTGACCGGACTGCGTACGACCGTCCGGGCCGGACTCATGGACCGGGGCGCCGAGCGCAGCCGCTCGCTGGACTGGGCGGTCAGGCTCCAGGTGAAGTACGCCCGGATCGCCGACGCGGTCTCGACCCTGTCCGGCGGCAACCAGCAGAAGGTGGTCCTCGCCAAGTGGCTGGCGACCGGACCGAAGGTGCTGATCGTCGACGAGCCGACCCGCGGCATCGACGTCGGCACGAAGGCCGAGGTCCACCGGCTCCTCGGCGAGCTGGCCGCCGACGGGGTCGCCGTCCTGATGATCTCCTCCGACCTGCCCGAGATCCTCGGCATGGCCGACCGCGTGCTGGTGATGCACGAGGGCCGGATCACCGCCGAGATCCCGCGCTCCGACGCCACCGAGGAAACCGTGATGGCCGCAGCGACCGGGAGGGCCGCCGCATGACGGTGACCACCTCCGAACAGACCTCCGTCGCCGGGACACCCGAGTCCAGTGGGCCCCGGCTCGTCGACCGTGTCTTCAAGATGCGCGAACTCGCCATCCTGGTCGTCTTCCTGGTGATGATCGCCGTCACCCAGGCCGGCAACAGCGAGTTCCTCTCCCAGCAGGGCATCAAGGACCTGCTGCTCAACGCGACCATCCTGGTGCTGGTCGCCACCGGGCAGTCCCTGGTGGTGATCACCAGGAACGTCGACCTGTCCGTCGGCTCCACCCTCGGCATCACGGCCTTCGCCGCCGGCGACTACCTGCACGGCGGCGGCAGCACGGTCGTCGCGATCGTGCTGGCCGTGCTGCTCGGCATCGGCTGCGGACTGCTCAACGGCCTCCTCGTGAGCCTCGGCCAGGTGCCCGCCCTGGTCGTCACCCTCGGCACGCTGTACATCATCCGGGGCGTCGACTCGATCTGGGTCGGCTCCCGGCAGATCACGGCCGCCGATCTCCCCGGCGGGTTCAACGACTTCGGCTCGGGCGGGCTGTCGGCCGTCCCCTGGCTCGCGCTGATCGCGCTCGCCGTCCTGGTCGCCACCGCCTGCTACCTCAAACATTTCGGCAGCGGCCGGGAGCTGTACGCCCTCGGTTCCAACCCGGAGGCCGCCCGGCTGGCCGGCATCCCGGTGCGCAAGCGGATCCTGGTCGCTTACACCTTCTGCGGCGGACTCGCCGGGCTGGCCGGCGCCATGTACCTGGCCCGCTTCGGCAACGTCGACTCCGGCACCGGCAACGGCTACGAACTCACCGTCGTGAGCGCCGTGGTGGTCGGCGGCGTGGTCTTCACCGGCGGCTCCGGGAGCGTGTACGGAGCCGCGCTGGGCGCACTGCTGCTGACCTCCGTCAACAGCGTGCTCCCCGCCCTCGGGGTCAGCTCCGTGTGGGTGCTCGCCATCAACGGCTTCCTGCTGCTGCTCGCCATCGCCGTCGACCGGGTGGTGGCACTGCGGGTGGCGGCCGCGCTGAAGAAGAAGTCGGCCCTCAAGAGGACCGCGACCAGCAAGGAGAGCACCAGCCATGCCTGAGTCCTTGACGCGTGCGATTCGCTGGGACACCGTCGTCGGCGCCCTGCTGGTCGTCCTGCTGCTGTTCTCCTTCGGCTTCGTGGACGGCTTCGGCAACGCGCTCAACCTGTCGTTCCTGATCGGCAACACGCTGCCGATCGCCCTGGTCGCGCTGCCGATGACGCTGCTGGTGGTCGCCGGTGAGATCGACCTGTCGGTCGCCTCGACCGCCGGTCTCTCGGGCGCGGTCATGGGCAGGCTCTGGAACGAGGGCATGGCGATCGAGACGATCATCCCGCTGTGCCTGCTGCTCGGCGTGGCCTGCGGGCTGGTCAACGGACTGCTGGTGACCCGGCTGGGCCTGCCGTCGCTGGCCGTCACCATCGGGACGCTCGCCGCCTACCGGGGCCTCGCGCAGATCGTCCTCGGCTCGGACGCGGTCACCGACTTCCCCACCCAGTACCTCGACTTCGCGGCGGGCCGGCTCGGCGGCTCGTTCCTGCCGCGGGCCTTCCTGCCGTTCCTGGTACTCCTCGTGATCGCCGTGGTGGTGCTGCACGCCACGCCGTTCGGACGGTCGCTGTTCGCCACCGGGGCGAGCGAGGAGGCGGCGCGGTTCGCGGGGATCCGGGTGAAGCGGAACAAGCTGATTCTGTTCGTCGCCACCGGGCTGATGGCCTCCCTGACCGGGATCTTCTGGGCGCTGCACTACGCGAGTGCGCGCTACGACAACGCGACCGGGCTCGAACTGAGCGTGGTGGCCGCGGTGTTGCTCGGTGGCATCGACTTCGACGGGGGACGGGGGACGCTCGGCGGGGCGATCGCGGGGGTGTTCCTGCTCGGGGCGCTCCAGAACGTGATGAGCCTGCTGAACGTGTCCGCGCAGTCCCAGATCGTCGTGACCGGTGTGTTGCTCGTCGTGTCGGTGCTCGGGCCCCGGGTCGCCCGGCAGATCTCGCTGGCTCGGCACAGGGGCGCGAAGGCCGTCTGATCGCTGCGGGCCGCGTGTCGCCGGCCGCGCAGTTCCTCCTCCGGCCTCCGGCCGGGGGACCCCCGGCGCCCCCGAACGGAGGGCGCTCCCGGAGCCGTTACTCAAAAAGGAACCGTCATGCGTAAGTCATCCCTTCGGCGTGCCTGTGTCGCTCTCGCCGCCGTCTCCTCCCTCGCTCTCGCCGCCACCGCCTGCGGCGGCACCACCAAGGACAACTCCGGCAGTGACAATTCGGCGGCGGCCACCTCCACCGCCAAGGCCGATCCGAACGCCGCCCTCAAGAAGGGGCTGACCGTCGGCTTTTTGCCCAAGCAGGTCAACAACCCCTACTTCACCTCCGCCGACAAGGGCGGCGAGAAGGCGCTCACCGAACTGGGATCCACGTACAAGGAGGTCGGGCCCTCCAGTGCCACCGACACCTCCGGGCAGGTCTCCTACGTCAACACCCTCACCCAGCAGCAGGTCGACGCCATGGCCGTGTCCGCCCAGGACCCCGGCGCCCTGTGCACCGCGCTCAAGCAGGCCATGAGCAACGGGATCAAGGTCGTCACCTACGACTCGGACACCAACGCCGGCTGCCGCAACGCCTTCGTCTCGCAGGCCAGCGCCGAGGACCTCGGCCGTACCGAGGTGCAGCTGCTCGCCGAGCAGATCGGGTACAAGGGCGAGATCGCGATCCTGTCCGCCGCGCAGACCGCGACGAACCAGAACACCTGGATCGGCTTCATGAAGGAGGAGCTGAAGGACCCGAAGTACAAGAACGTCAAGCTGGTCAAGGTCGCCTACGGCAACGACGACGCCCAGCAGTCCTTCCAGCAGACCCAGGGCCTGCTCCAGCAGTACCCGGACCTCAAGGGGATCATCTCCCCGACCACCGTCGGCATCAAGGCGGCCGCCCAGTACCTGTCCGGCTCCAAGTACAAGGGCAAGGTCAGGCTGACCGGGCTCGGCACGCCGAACGACATGCGCCAGTACGTCAAGAACGGCACCGTCGAGGGCTTCGAGCTGTGGGACCCGGCCAAGCTCGGCGACCTCGCCGCCCGCACCGCCGTCGCCCTGGCCTCCGGGCAGATCACCGGCAAGGAGGGCGAGACCTTCAAGGCCGGCGACACCACGTACACCATCGGCAAGGACGGCGTGATCAACCTCGGCAAGCCGACCGTGTTCGACGCGAAGAACATCGACCAGTTCGACTTCTAGGCGACCAAGGGGTGCCGATGCAGCGGGTGTGTTTCCTTCTCAAGGTCCGGCAGGACCGCGTCGCCGAGTACCGCGAGCGCCATGCCGCCGTCTGGCCGCGGATGCGCGAGGCGCTCTCCGCCACCGGCTGGCGGAACTACTCGCTCTTCCTGCGCGAGGACGGTCTGCTGGTGGGCTATCTGGAGACGGAGGACTTCGAGGCCGCCCGTGCCGGCATGGCGGCCACCGAGGTCAACGCCCGCTGGCAGGCCGAGATGGGGCCGTTCTTCGAGGCGCCGGACGGCACCCGGCCCGACGAGGCGATGAGACCGCTCACCGAAGTGTTCCACCTCGCCTGACCCGCACCCGCGCCCAGGAGCCGCTCATGAGACCCTCCGTCACCAGGACGGGCAGCAGTCGACTCGACGCCCAGGCCGTCCACTTCGTCTCCTACGACGGCCTGGTCAACAACAACTCCTTCCAGAAGAACGGCCTGTTCACCTACCAGGGCTACCAGTACGCCGGCTGGTACACCGCGACCGGCGCCGCGGTGATCGGGCGCCGGTCGCCGGGCGGGTCCTGCTGGGCGACCGTCACCCTCGCCCACCGGCTGAAGGCCGAGGACTCCCACAACGTCATCTCCATGGGCGTCTCCGGGGTCGACGGCCGCCTCCACATCACCATGGACTCCCACAGCGACGGCTTCTTCTACGTGAAGTCGGTGGCCGGGCTGCTGGACGACCCCGGGTCCGCGCCCTGGACCCCGGCCGTCCTCGGGGCCGTACAGACGTCGCTGGACGGGGTGGAGCCGGCCTCGCGGTTCACCTGCCCGCGGTTCGTCTCCACGCCCGAGGGGAGGCTGCGGCTGAGCTATCGGACGGGCATCTCCGGGAACGGCCGCAACGCGCTGGCCGAGTACGACGGTTCGCGCTGGAGCGTGCTGGGGGAGTGGACCGCCTCCGACGGGACGTACACGAGCGAGCACGGCTCGTCCAGCGCCCGGAACATGTACCTGCACGGTCTCGACTACGACGTGCACGGGCGGCTGCACGCCTTCTTCACCTGGTGGGAGCAGAGCGGCGCCGTGACGAAAGACAGCGGCGGCATCACCAACCACGACACCTGCTACGTCAGCTCCACCGACCGCGGCCGTACCTGGCGCAACGACGCCGGTGCCCTGGTCGCCACCACCGGCACCGCGGACACCGTCTCCGTCACCGACCCGGGTCTCGTCGTCGACCCGCTCGGCCCGGACCACTCGCTGATGGACCAGGAGAGCCAGTGGACCGATTCCGCGGGTCTGCCGCACGCGATCATCAGCCATGTGCCCGGGCGCTTCGGCCGGTGCACCACGGGCTACGTCGGCCACCGCACGGCGAACGGACGCGCCTTCCACGTCCGCAGGAACTCCGCCGGCACCTGGGAGAAGACCGAGATCCCGGTCGCCCTGAACTCCAGCCAGCGCACCAAGCTGGTCCTGGACAGGTACGACAACGCCTACGCGGTGTTCCCCTGCGGCCGGATCGCCGGCGCGTCCAGCCCTTCCGGACACACCGACTGGGCCCTGCTCCACGACGGCGGCGGGCTGAACGCCTTCGGCGAGGTCGTGATCGACGAGATGCGGGTCGGGTCGGAGCACGTGCTGTCGTTCATGTACCAGGACACGTCGAGCGGCAGGACCCCCTCGGCGCCCCGTGTCGTCGACTTCGCGCTGCCCGCCTGACCCGGGCCGGTGTGCGAGTCATGTCGTAATGTGAAGCCCTTCCGGATGCGCCCTTCCTCGCTGCGAAGGTGCCGTCCACGGTTCCCTGGAGGTCTCGCCCGATGGCCCAGTCGGTGGGTATCAAGGACGTCGCCCGCGCCGCCGGAGTCTCGGTGGGCACGGTCTCCAACGTCATCAACCGCCCGGACTCCGTGGCCGGTGAGACGCGGGCGCGGGTGCAGTCGGCGATCGACCGGCTCGGCTACGTCCGCAGCGAGTCCGCGCGCCAGCTGCGCGCGGGCCGCAGCCGGATCATGGGCCTGCTCGTGCTCGACATGGGCAACCCCTTCTTCGTGGACGTGGCGCGGGGCGCCGAGCGGGCGGCGCGGGACGCCGGGCTCGGTGTGATGGTCTGCAACAGTGCCCAGAACGCCGGTGAGGAGGCCGACTACCTCGCGCTCTTCGCCGAACAGCGGGTGCGCGGCGTCCTGCTCACCCCGGCGGACGCCACCGGCCGCAACATCGAGGCCTTCCGCCGGCACGGCATCCCCTTCGTCCTGGTCGACCGGGTCGCGGAGGGCACCACCGAGTGCTCGGTCAGCGTGGACGACGTGGCGGGCGGCGCGCTCGCGGTCCGTCACCTCGTGGACGCCGGGCACCGGTCCATCGCCTACGTCAGCGGGCCGCCCGGGCTCAACCAGGTCCGCGACCGGCGCACCGGTGCGCTGAACGCCCTCGCCGAGGCGGGCCTGGGGCCCGACGCGCTGCGCGAGCTGCCGACGGAGCGGCTGGACGTCGCGGCGGGCCGGGACGCGGGAGCCCGGCTGCTCGGCCTCGCCGACCGGCCCACCGCCGTGTTCTGCGCCAACGACCTGCTCGCCCTCGGCGTCCTGCAGGCCCTGTACGCGGCCGGGGTGGTCGTCCCGGACGACCTGGCGATCGTCGGCTACGACGACATCGAGTTCGCCGCCGCGGCCGCCGTACCGCTGACCTCGGTCCGCCAGCCGGCCGTGACCATGGGCGCCATGGCCGCCGACCTGCTCCTGGAGGAGACCGAGGAGCGCGAGGGGCGGGCGGCGCACGAGCACCGCAGGGTGGTGCTCCAGCCGGAACTGGTGGTGCGCCGTTCCAGCCTCGTGGCCCGCTGATCGGCTATTCAGTAACGATTTCATGATCCCGGGCGTGGCGGGGGCCCGGACATGTGCTCAACTGGGTCGCGACCGTCCGTCCGTCACGGGAGAAACGTTGAGCCTCAGCTACCGCCAGCCCGGCGTCGTCCTCACCGACCGCCATTTCACCGTCCCCCTGGACCACGCCGATCCGGACGGGGAGACCATCGAGCTGTACGCCCGGGAGGCGGTCGCGAGCGACAAGGCGGACCAGGAGCTGCCCTGGCTGCTCTATCTGCAGGGCGGCCCGGGGTTCGGGGCGAATCGTTTCGTCGGACGGCAGGCCTGGCTCGACCGGGCCCTGCGGGAGTACCGCGTCCTCCTCCTCGACCAGCGCGGCACCGGTCGTTCCACCCCGGTCAGCCGGCAGACACTGCCCCTGCGCGGCGGCCCGGCCGCCCAGGCCGACCACCTCGCCCGCTTCCGCGCCGACTCGATCGTCCGGGACTGCGAGGCGATCCGCCCGCAGGTCACCGGCGGCGCCCCCTGGACCACCCTCGGCCAGAGCTACGGCGGCTTCTGCACGGTCACCTACCTGTCGTTCTTCCCGGAAGGTCTGAGGACCTCCCTCGTCACCGGAGGCCTGCCGTCCCTGGACGCACACGCCGACGACGTCTACCGGGCCGCCTACCCGCGCATCGAACGCAAGGTCGCCGCGCACTACGACCGCTACCCGATGGACGTCGAGCGGGTCCGGCGGATCGCCGGGCACCTCCTCGACCACCCGGTGGTGCTGCCGGGCGGCTACCGGCTCACCGTCGAGGCCTTCCAGTCCCTCGGCCTGATGCTGGGCATGAGCGACGGCAGCCACCGCCTGCACTTCCTGCTGGAGGACGCCTTCGTCCGCACCCCGGCCGGCCATGAACTGTCCGACAGCTTCCAGGAGCAGGCCCAGGCGCTGCTGTCGTACGCGAGCAACCCGCTGTACGCCCTCGTCCACGAGCCGGTCTACGGGCAGGACAGCCGGCCCACCGCCTGGGCGGCCGAGCGGGTGCGCGCCGAGTTCCCGCAGTTCGACGCGGCCAAGGCGCTCACCGACGACGCGCCGGTGCTCTTCACCGGCGAGACGGTCCACCCCTGGGTGTTCGAGACCGACCCCTCCCTGCGCCCGCTGCGCGAGACCGCCGAACTGCTCGCCGCCCGCACCGACTGGCAGCCGCTGTACGACCCGGCCCGGCTCGCCGTCAACGAGGTACCGGTCGCCGCCGCCGTGTACCACGACGACATGTACGTCGACGCCGGGCACTCGCTGGAGACCGCACGGGCCGTGCGGGGTCTGCGCACCTGGGTCACCGACGAGTTCGAGCACGACGGACTGCGTACCGGCGCCCCGCGGGTCCTCGACCGGCTCCTTGCGCTCGTCCGCGACGAGGCCTGACACCCGCCGCCGGAGCAGACGGACGGGGAAAGCGGACGCCCGCTGTCCGTACCTCCTGGTAAGACGGTGTGCGGGGAGGGCGCCCGGCGGTGACCGGGCGCCCCGGCCGACGAACGGGGAGACCGGATGAACGACACGGAACTGCTGGCCCGCCGCTTCCAGGAACACCGCGACCGGCTGCGCGCGGTGGCCTACCGGATGCTCGGCTCGGTCGTCGAGGCGGAGGACGCGGTCCAGGAGGCCTGGCTCAAGCTCGGCCGCACCGACGCGGACGAGATCCGGAACCTCGGCGGCTGGCTGACCACGGTGGTCGGCCGGGTCTGCCTCGACATGCTGCGCTCCCGCACGGCCCGCCGCGAGCAGCCGATCGACGAGACGTTCGTCCCGGACCCGCTGGTCAGGCCGCTGTCGGAGGTGGACCCCGAGCGGGAGGCGGTCGAGGTCGACTCCGTGGGGATCGCCCTGCTGATCGTCCTGGAGACGCTGGAGCCCGACGAGCGGCTGGCGTTCGTGCTGCACGACATGTTCGCGGTGCCCTTCGACGACATCGCGCCGATCGTGGAACGCGGTGCGGCGGCGACCCGGCAGCTGGCCAGCCGGGCCCGCCGCCGGGTTCAGGGGGCCACCCCGTCGGCCGAACCCGATCCCGTCCGGCAGCGCCAGGCGCTGGAGGCATTCCTCGCCGCCTCCCGCAGCGGTGACTTCGAGGCGCTGCTCGCGGTCCTCCACCCCGATGTGGTGCTGCGCGTGGACTCGGGCGCACTGGTCCAGGGCGCGGCCGCCTCCAAGGTGCTGCGCGGAGCCCGGTCGGTGGCCGAAGGGGCGTTCACCTTCCGGCAGTTCTCCCTCTGGTCGCGGCTCGTGCTCGTCAACGGCACGGTCGGCGTGGTCACCATGCCCGAGGGCCGCCCGTTGTCGGTCTCGGCGGTCACCGTCGTGGACGGCCGGATCACCGAGATGTACATCCTGGCCGACCCCGATCGGCTCGCGCTCCTGGACCTCCCCGCCCGGGAGGAGTGATCCACGTCCCACCCGGTGGCGGGATGTCGCACCCGCCGCCGGGCCCCTCTCAGCCGGCAGGAGACCGCAGAGAGGGGAAGACCACGCGAAAATCGTCGTATTCGGGGCGAACGGAGTGACCGGCCGGCAGGTCACCGCGCAGGCGCCCGCCGAAGGGCACACGGTCACCGCCGCCACCCGCCACCCCGAGGATCTCCCGCTCGGCGACGCACTGTTGCGGGTGGCCGTCGCGGACGTCCTCGACCCGGTCGCGGTGGAACGCGCCGTCGCCGGACAGGACGCGGTGATCTCGGCACTCGGGGTGCCCTACGGCCGAAAGCCGGTCACCGTGTACTCCGAGGGCGTCACCCGCGTCCGGCGCCTGGTCTGCGTGAGTTCGACCGTACTCTTCGGCGTGGCGGCACCCGGTGAGACCTTCTTCTTCCGGAAGGTGCTCGAACCCGCCATCGCCGGCACCGTCGGGCGCACCGTGTACGAGGACATGCGGCGCATGGAGGAGATCGTGCGGGACGGCGATCACCGGTGGACCGTCGTCCGCCCCGCCGGACTCTTCGACACGGACGCCGTCAGCCCCTACCGGGCCGCCGCGCCTGCCCGGCCGGTTCACCTCCCGCGCGGATCTGGGCAGCGCGCTGCTGCGCGAGGCGGTCGACGATCTTCATGTGCGCGCCTTCGTCGACGTCCGTACCTCACAGGGCGTTCCGAGCCTCCTCGACGTCATCCGCAAAGAGGCCTTCGGGGGCGGGAAATGGGCCCGGACCCGACCGAGCCGGCCGCCTCCACCGCTGCGGCGGGCCGAGCGGTACCGGACCGCGACGGCCCGTCGGACGCCGCGACCCGGCCCGTCGTCGACCACCGTGAGCTGCTGTTCTCCGTCGTCCACCACATGCTCGGCAGCGTCGCCGACACCGAGGACGTGCTCCAGGAGACCTGGCTGTCCTGGTCCGGCAGGAACAGCCGGACGCCCCAGCCGGCGATCGGTCATCCGCGCGCCTATCCGGTCCGGACCGCGGTGAACCACGCGCTCGCCCGGCGGGAGGCCGTCGCCCTGCGCCGGGAGACGTACGTCGGTGCCTGGCTGCCCGAACCCCTGGTCGCCGACACCGGTGACCAGACGCTCCGCTCCGGGAGCGTCTCCCTGGCCATCGCCACACCGAGATCGCCGGCATGCTCGACCGCGGCCCGTCTCGGTACGCCAGCTCGCCCACCGGGCCCGCGCCCATGTCCACGCCCGCCGCCCCCGCTACCGTGCCCACCCCCGGGTCCGCCGGGAGGCGACCGAGCGGTTCGTGTGGGCCGCACCGGGCGGGGACCTCCGCGCGCTCACGGCGATCCTCGCCCCGGACGTGACGGTGTGGACCGACGGCGGCGGCGCGCCGGGGATCTGGACGTCCACTACCGTCGCGTCAACGGCGACGACGCGGCGGTGCTGTTCACGGGTGACTCCCCGTACGCCGTGATGGTCATGGATCTCACGCCGGACGGCGACCGGGTCTGCGGCGTCTACGTGGTCACCAACCCGGACAAGCTCACCCGCGTACACCCTGACGAGGACCCGGTTCAGTAGCGTGCGGTGCTCTCCAGCAGAGGCGGGTAGACCGCGGTCGGCTCGCCGTCGACCGTGGCCCCCGCGTACTTGAGCATCGCGCCGACCTGGCGGTTCAGGTCGTAGGGGAAATTGAGGGCGGGGGCCGAGACCTCGTCCAGGCGTGCCGTCTGCTCCGGTGTCAGATGTACGTCCAGGGCGGCGACGTTCGCCTCCAGGTGGCCGAGCGTGCGCGGGCCGATCAGGGTGGAGGTGACGCCGGGGCGGTTCTGCACCCAGGACAGCGCCACGGCGGCGGGGCTCGCGCCGGCCTCCGCGGCGACGGCGGCGAGTGCCTCGATCACCGTGAACTGGGCCTCGCTGGGCTGCCCGAGGACCGCGGCCCGCCTGGTGTCGGTGGGCGCCGCCCCGGCGCGGCGGTACTTCCCGGACAGGAAGCCGCTCTTGAGCGGGCTCCAGGGCAGCAGGCCCATCCCGGCGTCCTCGGCGAGCGGGATCAGCTCGCCCTCGATGGTGCGCTCCAGCAGTGAGTACTCCATCTGCAGCGCGGTCACCGGCGTCCAGCCGCGCAGCAGGGCCATGGTGTGGGCCTTGGCCGTGAACCAGGCCGGGGTGTCCGAGAAACCGACGTACCGGATCTTGCCGGCCGTCACCAGGTCGTCGAGCGTGCGCAGGGTCTCCTCGACGGGCGTGGACCGGTCGTGGTTGTGCAGCCAGTACAGGTCGATGTAGTCGGTGCGCAGCCGGCGCAGCGAGTCCTCCAGCTGGCCGACGACGGCCTTGCGGCCCGCGCCGCCGCCGTTGGGGTCGCCGAGGTGGAGGTTGCCGAAGAACTTGGTGGCGAGTACCAGCCGGTCGCGTCGGCCGGGGCGGGCGGCGAGGAAGTCGCCGAGGATCGCCTCCGAGTGGCCGTTGGTGTAGAAGTTCGCGGTGTCGACGAAGTTGCCGCCGAGGTCGAGATAGGTCTGGAGGATCTTCTCCGACTCCTCGACCGAGCAGCCGAAGCCGCCGTCCTCGCCGAAGTTCATCGCGCCGAGGCAGAAGGGGCTCACCTTGAGCCCGGAACGGCCGAGACCGATGTACGAGTCGAGTGCCATGAAATGCTCCGTGGAAGCTGGTTGGGGAATCCGGCTCTTCGAGCAAACCAGCCTGAGCTGCGGGAACGTTAGAACGATCGCATCGAAGGCTTGCACGATCCTGCCGGTAGGCTGAACGGATGCCAGAACACCCGTCCGAACGGGCCCGGCCGCTGGAGCTGCGCGCGGACTGTACCCGCTGCTTCGGTCTGTGCTGCGTCGCTCTGCCGTTCACCGCTTCGGCCGACTTCGCGGTCGGCAAGGCCGCCGGCACGCCGTGCCGGAACCTCGGCGGCGAGAACCGCTGCCGCATCCACACCGACCTGCGCCAGCGGGGGTTCACCGGCTGCACGGTCTACGACTGCTTCGGCGCCGGGCAGTGGGTCTCGCAGGCGACCTTCGGCGGCCAGGACTGGCGGAGCGGGACCGAGGAGCACGCCCGCCGGATGTTCGACGTCTTCCCGGTCGTCCGGCAGCTGCACGAAATGCTCTGGTACCTCACCGAGGCGCTGGGCCTGTCCGCCGCCCGCCCGGTCCACGCCGAGTCGAGGCGGCTGCTGGAGACCACCGGGGAACTCGCCCTCGGCACGCCCGCGGAACTCGCCGCCCTGGACGTGGCCGCCCACCGGCGGCGGGTGAACACCGTGCTGCTGCGCACCAGCGAGCTGGCCCGCGCGGGTGTACCGGACCGGGCCGAGGACCGCCGGAACGCGGACCTGGTCGGTGCCCGGCTGCGGGGGGCCGGCCTGCGCGGCGCGAGCCTGCGTGGGGCCTGGCTGATCGCCGCCGACCTCACCGGCGCGGATCTGCGGGACACCGATCTGATCGGCGCCGACCTGCGCGACGCCGATCTGACCGGAGCGGATCTCACGGGCGCGTTCTTCCTGACCCAGCCGCAGCTCGACGCGGCCCGGGGGAGCGCCGCCACCCGGCTGCCGGCCTCAGTCACCCGCCCCGTGCACTGGGCAGCCGCCGCCCGCTGAGGCGGGCGCGTCGTCCGGCGCGTCCACCGGCCCCGGGGCCGGACGGCGCCGCTCCAGCCGCAGCCGCAGTCCGTCCGGCATCAGTGTCAGCCGCTCGGTCACCCGCAGCCGGTAGCCGGGGTCGGCCTTCAGGTCGTAGCGGCGCAGCAGCAGGCCGAGGACCAGGGTCGCCTCGTGCAGGGCGAACTGGCGGCCGATACAGGCCCGGGCGCCCGTGCCGAACGGCTTGAAGGTGTGCGGGGCCCGGCCCCTCGCCGCCTTCGCCTCGAAGCGGTCCGGGTCGAAGCTCTCGGCGTCCGGGCCCCACACCGCGGGATCCCGGTGCAGCATCGGGGTCAGGACCAGGGCCCAGGCGCCCCGGCGCATCGGGTGGTCCCCGGCGAGCACGGTGTCCTTGCGGGCCTCGCGGGCGAAGGCGGGGGCGGTGGGCCACAGCCGCAGCGACTCGTCGAGGACCCGGCGGACGTAACGGAGCTTGGCGACCTGGTCGTAGTCCGGTGTGGGCGTGTCGCCCCAGACGCGGTCGACCTCGGCGGCGGCCCTGGCGGCGACCTCCGGGTGCAGGGCGAGGTAGTGCAGGGCGAAGGAGAGCGCGCCCGAGGTGGTCTCGTGGCCGGCCACCAGGAAGGTGATCACCTGCCTGCGTACGTTCTCCGCGGACAGCCGCTCCCCGGTCTCCGGGTGGGCCGTCTCCAGCATCCGGTCCAGCAGGTCACCGTCCGCGCGTCCCTTCGCGCGGCGCTCGGCCACCAGGCCGTCGACCGTGCGGTTGAGGTGGTCGATGTCGGCCGCGTTGCGCCGCGAGGCCTGCCGCAGCAGCAGCGGGGCCAACGGCGAGGGCACGCTGTTCAGACGCTGCGCGTAGGTGAGTGTGCCGATCATCGCGGTCACGAAGGGGTGCGGCCGGTCCCGCTCGAAGGAGCCGAAGTCGTGTCCGAACCCGGTACGGGCGATCGTCTCCAGGGTCAGCTTGGTCATGTCCCCGGGCACGTCGACCCAGCGGCCGGCCGCCAGCTCCCGGTCCCAGTGGCCGGTCAGGCGGCCGGCCACCGACAGCATCATCGCGTGGTAGCCCTCCATGGCCTCCCGGCTGAAACCCGGGGCCAGGACGTCGTGCGCCAGTTGCCAGTTGGGCTCGTGGTTGTACGCCGTGAACAGGCCGTCCCCGGCGATCGGGCGCAGGTTGGCGACCCCCAGGCCCACGTGCTTGGCGAACCGTGACTCGTCGGCCATGTCGGCGGCCGGTTCGGCGCCCCACACGAACACGAACTCGTTGCCGAAGGCCCGGCGCCGGAAGATCGGGCCCAGCTGCCTGGCGAAGCGCATCGAGTCCTGGAGCGGCGTGCGCCGGTCGACGCCCAGGATGTCACCGAGGAGCGGCAGCCGGTGCGGCGGGTGCGGAATCCGGTGCAGCTCGGGCCAGCCCTGCTCGGCGCCCCGGAACCCCTTCGGCAGCGGGCCGTCCGCCCGCGTCGCCGTCTGCGTGGCCGTCTCCGCCATGACGCGATCTCCCTCGGTGCTGCGGCAGGTTGAGCTAGTTGTACGTGAGTTCAATAGGCGTTTCAGTCTCGTCCCGTTGTTGAACCCGCGTCAAGTAAAGTGCGGACATGGTCGCGAACCAGGGTGAGCGCAGCCGCCGCAGACTCAGCACCGCGGAACGACGCGAGCAGCTCCTCTCGGTCGGGGCCAGGCTCTTCTCCGAGAGCCCGTACGACGACGTGTGGATCGAACAGGTCGCCGAGATCGCGGGCGTCTCCCGGGGTCTGCTGTACCACTATTTTCCGACCAAGCGTGACTTCTTCGCCGCGGTGGTGGAGCGGGAGAGTGAGCGCATGCTGCGGATGACGGCGGCCGAGCCCGGCGTGTCCGCCCGGGAGCAGCTCACCGCGGGCCTCGATTTCTACCTCGACTACGTCCACACCCACGCGCACGGTTTCCGCGCCTTCCACCGTGCCGAGGCCTCCGGCGACCAGGCCGTGCGCCGCGTATACCGGCAGGCCCAGGCCGCCCAGGAGCGCCAGATCCTGGCCGCGCTCGCCGCCGACCCGGAGTTCGGCCCCGCCCTGGAGCTGCGCCCCGACACCCGGCTGGCGGTGCGCGGCTGGCTCGCCTTCACCACGCACGTCTGCCTGGAGTGGCTGCGTACCGAGGAGCTGACCCGGCAGCAGGTGCGGGACCTGTGCGCGCGGGCCCTGCTGGGTGTCATCTCCTGAGTCCGTTCGGCACGTGCTCCGTGCGCGCCGTGCTTGGCGTGCTCCCCGATCTTCGCTAAGTTAGGTGAGGCTTACCTAAGGAGATTTGGGATGGGTGACGAACAGGCGGTCCGGGCGGCCGGCCCGGGCGCGGCCGAACAAGCGCGGTCGGTGCTGGCCACGGCATGGTCGTGCCGGGTGACCGCGGACGGCGGGCGTGAGGAGTACGCCGGCGCCCATGGTGTCGCCGACGACGGCCGGGTGCTGCTGCACGTGCCGGAGGACAGCGCCCTGCTCACGGCCGTGGTCTGCGCTCCGCGCGGCGAGCCGTCCGCCGTGCTGGAGTTCGCCGACGTGGCGCCCGTCGCGGTGCGCGACCGGGTCCGGGCCCGGCTGTGGCTGGCCGGCTGGTTCGTGCCCTCCGACGGGCACCTCGTCTTCCAGCCCACCCGTGTGGTGCTGTGCCGGCCCTCCGGCGCGGTCGTCGTGGACCTCGACGAGTTCGCCGCCGCGCGCCCCGACCCGCTGGCCGGGGCCGAGGCCCACCTGCTCACCCACCTGGCGGACGCCCACCCGGAAGCCGTCGAACGGCTCACCCGGCTCGTGGAGCCCGAGAGCCTGCATGCCGCGACCCGCGTCCGGCCCCTGGCCGTGGACCGGCACGGGCTGACCCTGCGCATCGAACGCACCCGTGCCCACGGCGACGTACGGCTGGCCTTCCACGAACCCGCCGGCGACGTCACCCAGCTCACCGAGCGCATGCACGTCCTGCTGACCCGGGCCGGTGCCGCCGCCTCCCGCCCGCGCACGCTACAGCGGCAGCGCGCAGACGGCGACGGGTGACGCGAACGGCCGTCCCGTGAGCCGGAGTTCACCGCTGCGGGCGTCCACCGTGAAGACGCTCACGGTGCCGGACCGCTGATTGGCCGCGAACAGCAGCCGGCCGTCCGGCGAGAACGCGATCTGCCGGGGGAAGTCCCCTTCCACCGGCACCGTGTCCAGCAGCCGCAGCCGGGCCCCGGAGGCCTCGACCGCGTACCGCGCCAGCGTGTTGTCGCCCCGGTTGGCCAGGTAGGCGTAGGCGCCGTCGGCGGTGACCAGGATCTGGGCCGGGTAGTTGGTGGTGCCCGCCCTGCTGCCGGTGGACTGGGGAGCGCCGATATCGAGCCGGCCGGCGGCCTGGTCGTAGCCGCACACCGCGATCGTGTCGTCCACCTCGTTGGCCAGGTACGCGTACCGCCCGCCCGGGTGGAAGGTCAGATGGCGCGGACCGGCCCCCGGCCTGGTGTGTGCCTGGGCGGCCTCGGTGAGCCTGCCCCGGGTGAGGTCCAGACGGTAGCTGTAGACGGTGTCGGTGCCGAGGTCGACGGCGAGGACATGGCCGCCGTCCGGGCTGGTGACGAACTGGTGCGCGTGCGGCCCCTGCTGGCCGGGACCGGGCGCCGGGGTCGAGTGCGTGACCAGGTCGGTGCGCTCACCGAGGGTGCCGGAGGCGTCGATCGGATGGACGGCCACACTGCCGGAGGTGTAGTTCGCGCTGAGCAGCCAGCGTCCGCTCGGGTGCACCGAGAGATGACAGGGCCCCGCCCCGCCCGTGCTCCGGCTGCCGAGGACCGTCCGGTCCGCCAGACGTACTGCGGTCACCGCGCCGTCCGTGCGCTCGTTCACCGCGTACAGCGTGCGGCCGTCCGGGTGGACGGCCAGATACGACGGGTCGGCGACGCCGGTGAGCGTGCCGGTGCCGGTGATCCGGCCGGTCTCGGGGCTGTAGGTGGCCAGACCGATGCCGGTCCCGCCGCCGTCCACGGAGGTGTAGGTGCCGAGGTGGAGGGGGCGCGGCCCGGCGGCGGGCGTCGCCGGGGACCCGGCCGCCGGCCGGGGTGCCGGGCCGCCCTCACCGGGCGGGGCCGCCGGTGCCGGGACCGCCGCCACCGCCGCGGCGCCCGCCACCGCACCGACGAACCGGCGCCTGCTCCAGCCGCCACGCGTCGCTTCCGTACCACTGCCCATGCCCGCACCTCAGGTCGTCGGTCACCTCGGTCGTCACAGCAACCTTGGCGCGGGCGCCGGGTCAAAAGCAAGAAGGGCAACGGTCGTTGCGTCGCTTGCAACGGCTGTCACCAGTCGCCGTCCGCCACCGGCTTGCCGGGCGGGTCCTTCAGCGGGACCACCTGCCCGCCGGACGGCTGCTGCCAGGGCTCCAGGTCGTCGCCGAGCCAGTCGCCGACCGGCTTGACCCCCTCCAGGGCGTCCGTGGGGGCGAGATCCTGGCCGTCCTGGTCGTAGTAGTCGTACCAGGGCAGCCCGGCCCGGGTGTACGCGGCCCGGTCCACCGGTGACGGCGGGGGCTCCTCGCCCGTGATGCGACGCCACTGCGGAGGCGTGACCAGGTGCACGAAGACCCGCCCGGCAGGGGTCTCGGCCCAGTCGAGCGGGGGCCGTTCGTCCTCGTAGACCTCCTGGCGCATCGAGCCGCCGGCCCCGAGGCCCATCCCGGCCGAGCGGGCGGCGGGGGCGGTCGCGGGCACGGCCGGCGCGGCCACCGCCAGTGGGCCGCCGTAACCGCCGAGCGCTCCCGGCGCGGGGGTCCGCTCGCGCCGCAGCCGCTCCTGCCGCCGCCACCGGGCGAGCGGCTCCTCCTTGAGCGCGAAGGACTGGAGCTGCACCCCGCCCCACACCTCCTCGCCGGTGACCTGTCCCTCCACCGTGGCGCCGAGACCGAGCGGCACCGCCACGAACTGGCGGACCGTGCCCCGGCCGGAATTGATGCCGTCCAGCCAGGGCTGGCGGGGCAGTACCAGGTAGTTCTGCGGATCCCGGGACAGCCGGTCGCTCCACGGCTCGCCGGAGACCGCGCACACCTTGCCGACGCCGACCTGGAGGGCGGCCGGTTCCACCGTGCCCGCGAAACTCAGCCACATCGCCTCGCGCAGGTACACCGGCAGCATCACCCCGCCGCGCGCCCGCCACCCGTCCGGGACCGTGTCCGGACAGTCGCTCACCCGCCGGACCGGGAACTCGCCGAGCCCCGGCGGCAGCGGATGCGTCCCCGTCTCCGGCAGGCGCAGGGTGCGCACGAAACGCACCGCCACCCCGCCCGGCAACCGCAGTGTGTTCCCGTCGGTCCGTACCGTCGTGTCCGTCACCGGCGTGCCCCCTTCTCCGTCCTGGACCGAGAACGCTCCGCACCACCCGCCCGGTTCCGCCGCAACCGCTCCGGTACGCCGATCCGCTCCCGCAGCCAGGTCAGCCGGGGCCGCTTGACGCGCTGCTCGGCGGAGACCCGGTCCAGCTCCTCCAGCAGCCGGCGGGTGCGGTGCTCGGTGTTCATCTCGTCGAGGAGCCGGTTGACCTCGGTCAGGACGGCACCCAGCAGCTGCCAGTTCCGGTCGTCGCCGCGGACCTCGTCGCGGAGCAGCTCGGCGAGCTTGTCGCGGGTGCCGGCCGCGGTGTGCAGCTCGGCCGCGAGCCGGGCCTCGGCCGACTCGGCGCTCTCGCTGATGCTGGTGGTCACCAGTACCGCGAAGCTCACCACGGCGTCGGCGATCTGGGACAGCAGCTGCTCCACGGCCGCCCCCGTGTCCGGGGCGAACAGCGGCTCGGGTTCGCGGGCCTTGGCCAGGTCGGTGAAGGTCCGGGCCAGCACCCGCAGCACGACCGTGCAGATCTCCAGCGTGTCCAGGCCGGTGCGCAGCACCACCCGGTGCAGCAGCCCCTCCCTGACCCGCGGATTGAGCCGCAGGCTGTCCTCGGCCTGCCGCAGCGCCGCGTCCACGTCGATGATGGCGTGGTCGAGCCGGCGGGCCTCGTGCAGCCGCTCGGCCGCCTGCCGCCACGGCGTCGGCCCCGACGCCTCCTCGCCCATGCGCAGCATCAACTGCCGCAGCCGGCGGGCCAGGCCCTCGATCGACTCCCCGGCCTCGTCCACCCACACCGGGGGAGGGAGCAGCACATTGCAGCCCATCCCGACGACCGCGCCGATCAGCGTCTCCACGATCCGGGCCCAGGCCGTGCTGCTGATGGTGGTCACCCCGAGCACCAGCATGGCGCTGATCGCCACCTCGGGGATGTACTCGTCGACGCGCACCAGGTGCCCCACCCCCAGTGAAGCCACGATCAGCAGGGCCAGGCTCCACCAGGTCAGCCCCACCAGCTGGCTGAAGGCGATGGCGACCAGCACGCCGGCCACCACCGCGTTGACCCGGCGGAAACCGTTGGTGAGGGTGGCGTACAGGGTCACCTGCACGACCAGGAGCGCGGTCAGCGGAGCGGTGAGCGGAGCCGGTTCCGGGCTCAGCCGGAGCGCGACGACGTAGGCGATCGTGGCCGCAGCGGACGACCGCAGCGTCTGGACGACCACCGGGTCCCGATGACGCCGCAGCAGCCGCGTCAGACCCCTGGCCCACTCTTGTACGTCTTGCATCCTTTGGCCTGTTCCCTCTCACCCGTCACGTCGAACGTGTTTTCCGCGGATCACCCGGGCGCCGGTGGCCGGATGACCAGGGTGGACTACGGAGTGTGTCCGACGGCCGGGCCGTGTCGCCCGCAACCGAACACCAGCCCGACGCGTCTCCGGTGCCCGGGGTGCCGGACGAACCAGCGGTGCGGAAGGGCTGGGCGTCGGACTGCGGTGCGGTGCTGTGCGCGGTGGCGGGCCTCGGGGATGTCAGCCCGTCACGGCGACGAGCATCCCCGAACCGAGGAAGACCGCTCCGCCGAGCACCGGCATGCGCACGTTGCCGACGACGACTCGCCCCGGTGCGCGGCCGCCCCACCACGGCGCGACGAAACCGCCGGGACCCGGCCGGCCGCGGTCGGATAGGGTCGGCCGGCACCGGACGGGCAGGGAGAGGTCGCAGGCAGGAGCCGATGGAACTCACGAACATCGGGACGGCACGGGCCGCGGCGGCGCTGCGCCATGTGGCCGCGCTGTCCGCGGGACCGGTTCTCGATCCCGGCCTGTCCATCACCCTGAACTTCCACCCCGACCGGCTGTCGGCCGGGCTGCCGATCCTGGAGGCGCTGGCCCGGGACGGCGCCTACCACTCCCAGTTCGTCACCGGCACCAGCAACGGCGGGCTCACCGCGCACCCCGGCGGCGACCGGTGGCGCTGGGAGAGCCGGATCTTCGGCGGGACCTACGACGACGCGGACCCGGCCGAACGGCCGGTGTACGGGGCGCTGAACTTCCGCGGCCAAGTGGTCGGGGCGGCTCCGCGATTCGGTTCCTCCCACCTGCGGCTGACCGGACCGGCACTGCACCGCGCGACCTTCTGCTACCCCGACAGCGCGGCCGAACCGACGGACTTCGGTGTCGCCGCCGGTACCCACCTGCTGGCCCTCGCCGAGGCGGACGAGCAGGACGCCCTCAACGACTACATCGAGACACAGGTGCACGGCGGGGTACGGCTCGACCGGGACGTGGCCGCCCTGGTGCTGGACGCCTCCTACCGGGGGACCCCCGTGGAATCGGCGGCCCGGCGACTGCCCTTCCCGGTCGAATGGCACCCCGGCTACCGGCTCACCGTGCCCGGCCTCCTCCGCCGGGCGGACTACCGGGGCCCGCAGTACGCCGCGCTCGGCGCCCGGATCGCCGAGAAGGGCGTCGTGGACCCCCGGATCATCGGCGACGCGGCCCGCACCGGCCGGTACCCGATCCAGGACCTCAAGATGGTCTGGCACACCCTCGCGCGCTTCGGCGCCCCGGAAGGCGCCGGCACGGCCTGCTCCGCCGGTCCGGGTCGCCGGACGCCGGGGGGCGGCACCCCCAAGGCGTAGGCGCGGGCGACCGGGTTCGGTGCGGTGGACCGCGGAACAGCGGGCTGACAGGCGGCGCAGGTGATACGTGACACCGGCCGCGCCTGCCGACCTCCTGACCCCGCTGACACCGCGCCACCACTCGGTCTCCTCGTCCCCGGCCGCCGCCACGCCGACCTGATGAACTCCCCGCCGGCGGCCCCCGCCGGCTTGGGCAGGGGGCACCTACCGCGGCACCGGATCCGGCCCTCGCGGGGCTCCGCCCCGGCGAACCGCTGTAGGCCCGTGTCCAGCCCTGCCGGGAGGCCTTCCGGATCGACGGCAGCCGACCGGCCGTCGTGATCGCCGCGGGCACGCGCCTGGCAGCCCTCCGGGATGCCGTCGCCGACCGGACGGCCGTGCTCGCGGCGGGCGCAGAACTCCCGCCCGCGCTCTGCTGCTTCGGCTGCGACGCCGCCGAGGCCGACTTCCCGCGCGCCGAGGAGCTCCGCGGCGCCGAGACCGCCGGAGCCGGATCGCTGCGCCCGGCCTTCAGCACGGCCGGCACGTTCGTCCAGCACCCTGTCGCCACCGGGGGCGACGAGGTGTGGGCGTTGCCGGCGGCGGGCGCGAGGGTGTACGTCCGCGGTGACGGCAGCAGGACGGCACCGGGGGTGCGGGTTGACGTATACCGGAGATGTTCCGCGCCCGCGTCCCCGGGGGAAATCCCGTCGAATGGCTGAACTCCCTGGTGGCGGAAGGCCGTTTTGTGGAGGATGTATGCGCGTCGAGCTGATCGACGCCGTCGCCCGCGGCGCCCCGTCAGGGACGCGGGGAACTGCGCGAGCCGCCGGGCCGGACCCGCGGCCCGCGCGCGACCCGCCCCCCACGGTGTGATCCGCCGTCGCCCCCTCCTTAGCTCACAGCGTGAACTAAGGGTTGGGAAAATATCGCTTCCGCCCTCTCGAAGGAGTATGTTGCAGGTCGGGAAGGGTTCGTGAAGGGAGCCACATGGCGGGGCGGAACGGGCGCACGGTACGCGACCTCAGGAGGGCCAACCGCACGGCCGTGCTCCAGCGACTGTATTTCGACGGCCCCCTCAGCCGCTTCGAGCTCGGCCCCGCCACCGGCCTGAGCTCCGGCTCGGTGAGCAACGTGGTGGCCGACCTGGTCGCCGACGGCCTGGTCGAGGAGGCCGGCAGCGTCGACTCCGACGGCGGCCGGCCCCGCACCCTGCTGCGCGTGGCCCCGCACAGCGGCCACATGATCGGCGTCGACGTCGGCGAGACCCGGGTCCGGGTCGAGCTGTTCGATCTCACCCTCACCGAACTCGCCCGCGTCGAGCGCCCGCTGACGCAGCAGGGCTATGACGTCGAGGTGATCGTCGGGCACATCCGGGACGGCATCGCGGAGGTCCTCGCGACCGAGGGCGCCTCGCCCGAGCTGCTGCTCGGTGTCGGTGTCGGCGTCCCCGGCATCGTCGAGCACACCGCGGACCGGGGTGCCCTGGTGCACGGTCAGACCATCGGCTGGGACGCCGTCCCGCTGGAGGAGCTGCTCCGCACCGGCTGCCAACTCCCGGAGTCCGTCCGGTACTTCATTGACAACGGCGCCAAGACGCTGGGGCAGGCCGAGATGTGGTTCGGCGCCGGGCGCGGCGCGGACAACGCGGTCGTGGTGCTGTTCGGCTCCGGCGTCGGCGCCTGTCTGGTCACCGCCGAGGTGGAGCACGGCCGGGCCGTCGAGTGGGGCCATCTGACGGTACGGGTGCGGGGGCGGCGCTGCCGCTGTGGCGCACTCGGCTGCCTGGAGGCGTATGCGGGCGCAGAGTCGCTGCTGGCCCGCTGGCGCGAGGAGGGCGGCCGTCCGGCCGAGGGCACCGACGAGGAGACGGCGCTGACCGCGATGCTCGCCGCCGCCTACCCGTCCGAGGACACCGAGCCCGATCCGGTCGCCCTCGCCGTCCTGGAGGAGACCGCGGAGTACCTGGGCGCAGGCCTCTCCGACCTGATCAACCTCTTCCAGCCCGAGCGGATCCTGATCGGCGGCTGGGCCGGGCTCCAGCTGGGCGCCCGCTTCCTGCCCGCCGTACGCCGGTACGCGACCACGTACGCGCTGCGCCACCCCGCCGAGCAGGTCACCATCGACCTCGGCCGGCTCGGGCCGGACGCGGTCACCGTCGGAGCCGCGATCCTGCCCCTCGCCGACTTCTTCAGCCGTGGCGGCCGCCGCGCCGAACCGGCGACCGAGGACCGCCTGCCCGCCTGGCGTATGGCCCTGGAGGAGCGCACTCCGCGCTGAGCACCCCCGGTTTCACGGCTCCCGGGCGAGGTACCCGCGTACCGCCCGCACCGATCCGACCTCGAGGGGCGCAGCCATGAGTGACCAGCAGGGCGGGGGGCCCGTACCCCGCGACATGCCGGACCAGCAGGCCCGGCCCGATGACCGGGACCCGTGGGACGCGGCCGAGGGCAGGCGCCCGGACGCCCACGAGGACGCGGGCCTGCCCGGGACCGACGAGGCGGGCACGGGCCTGCGGGGCGCCCCTCGCCCGGGAGTGGTGCAGCCCGACGAGCCGCTGCCGGAGGAGCCCTCGGCCTGAGCGCCGGGCGTGGCGTGGCGGCGGTGTGTCAGGCGAACGCGTTCACGCCCGTCAGTTCCGCCGACAGGTCCCAGAGCCGGGCGGCCTGTACGGGGTCGATCGCCCAGTCCTTGACACCGGTCGACGCGCCCTCCACGGCGGGCTCGGCGATGTCGCAGTCCTCCAGGTACACCCCGCCGAGGTCCGCCAGTTGCGGGGAGGTGGCCGCCCAGGTCTGGGTGGCCGCACCCTGCGGCGGGGTCTTGAAGCCCTGCGGGTTCAGCACGGTGCCCTGCTCGTCGATCCAGCCGCGCTCGACCATCTCCTCGCGCGGGATGTGCCGCTGGAGGGGTGTCATGATGCCGCCCGGGTGCAGGGCGAAGGCCCGTACCCCCGCGTCCCGGCCGAGCCGGTCCAGGTGGACGGCGAACAGCACGTTCGCGGTCTTGGCCTGGCCGTACGCCTGCCACTTGTCGTAGCCGTGCCGCCACTGGACGTCGTCCCAGCGCATCCCGGCGAAGTGGTGGGCCCGCGAGGAGACCGACACCACCCGGGCGCCGCCCGGTTCCAGGGCCGGCCAGAGCCGGTTGACCAGGGCGAAGTGCCCCAGGTGATTGGTGGCGAACTGGGCCTCCCAGCCCGGTCCTACCCGGGTCTCGGGGCAGGCCATGACGCCCGCGTTGTCGATCATGAAGTCGACCGTCCGGCCGGAGGCCAGGAACCGCTCGGCGAAGGCACCCACGCTGTCCAGGTCGCCGAGGTCCAGCTCGTCCACCTCGACGGCGTCCAGGCCGGCGAGCGCCTCCCGGGCTGCCTCGGGGCGCCGCGCGGGGACGACGACGCGGGCGCCCGCCTTGGTCAGCGCCCTGGTGGTCTCCAGCCCGAGCCCGGAGTAGCCGCCGGTGACGATCGCGAGCCGGCCACCGAGGTCGAGGCCCGCCAGGACGTCGTCGGCGGTGCTGTCCGCGCCGAACCCGGAACCGATCTTGTGCTGCTCAGTCGTAGTGCTCATGGCGTGAACGCTACGAATTGGAGTGCGCTCGAAGTCAAGCGGAGGTCCCGGCGCCCGGGAACCGCCTTTCGGGCAGCGGAAAGCCCCGGCCGCGACGGGGGATTCGCGACCGGGGCGGTCAGGTGGGGGCACGGACGGCGGTCGCCCCGCGGCGAGACGCTCCACAGGGCTTCAGCCGAACGATCGTCCCCGTGGGCGGGAGTTGAGGCCCGGGGACACTGTCCCGTCGGCACCCACGGCTGGTTCAACGGACAACCACCCCGGGCTGTTCCGGACCCCGGAGTGACGCGGGTCACCCGGTCCCGGTCCAGGCCAGGAGCCGTTCCACCGGCCAGGTGTTCACCACCCGGTCGGCGGACACCCCGCACTCCTCGGCCCGGGCACAGCCGAGGATCTGCCAGTCCAGCTGGCCGGGCGCGTGGGCGTCGGAGTCGATCGAGAACAGCACTCCCGCCTCGACGGCCCGGCGCAGCAGCCGGCGGGGCGGGTCCAGGCGCTCGGGGCGGCTGTTGATCTCCACGGCCGTGTCCGACGCGGCGCAGGCGGCGAACACCTCGTCCGCGTCGAACTCCGACTCCGGCCGCCCCCGTCCGGTGACGAGACGGCCCGTGCAGTGGCCGAGGACGTCCGCGTGCGGATCGCTCACGGCCCGCACCAGGCGCCGGGTCATCGAGCGGGCGTCCATCCGCAGCTTGGAGTGGACGGAGACGACGACCACGTCGAGCCGCTCCAGCAGCTGCGGTTCCTGGTCCAGCGAACCGTCCTCCAGGATGTCGCACTCGATGCCGGTGAGCAGCCGGAACGGCGCCCAGGAGGCGTTCAGCCCCGCCACCACCGCCAGCTGCTCGCGCAGCCGCTGTGGGGACAGGCCGCGGGCCACCGTGAGCCGGGGCGAGTGGTCGGTGAGCACCGCCCACGCGTGCCCGAGCGCGGCGGCGGTGCGGCCCATCTCCTCGATCGGGCTGCCGCCGTCGGACCAGTCCGAGTGCAGATGACAGTCCCCGCGCAGCAGCGCCCGCAGCCGGGAGCCCCCGTCGGCCGCCGGTTCTCCCGTCTCTTCCTCAAGCGTGCGCAAATATCCGGGCAAATCTCCCGTGAGGGATTCCCGGACCACCTGGGCCGTCTTCGGGCCCACGCCCCGCAGCGACTCCAGGGTGCCGGCCGCGGCCCGCTCGGCGATCTCCCCGGCGGGCAGGGAGGCCAGGACCCGTGCGGCGGTGCGGAAGGCGCGCACCCGGTAGGCCGGTGCCAGGGACCGTTCCAGCAGGAAGGCGATCCGTTCCAGTGCCTCGACGGGTCCCATGGCCACCTCCACCGTCAGGGTGACTCAGGCAAGTCACATCCGCCCGGGGAGATCTACCCTCGATTGCATGACCGAGATAGCGAGCCCGTTCATCTCCCAGCCGCGGATCCTGGTGCTCGGGGTCATGACCGGCAAGCCGGGCAGCCCGCCCTTCCGCATCGTGGAGATCGACGGTGAGGTGGTCGGTGAGGCACGGGACATCACCGAGGTGCTGGCGGTCGCCGCGACCCACGGCATCACGGTCCACGACCTGGACGACCCGGCCGTGGTCTGCTGGGTGGGCGGGGACAAGTTCACCTGGGTGCCCCGCCACTAGGGCCCGTCCGGCGGACGGGCCCCAGTGGCCGGTCGGCGGGTCAGCCTCAGCCGACGGTCCACTTCTGGTTGGCGCCGCCGGAGCAGGTCCAGATCTGCAGCCGGGTGCCGTTGGCCGAGTTGTTGCCGGTGACGTCCAGGCACTTGTCCGCCTGTGGGTTCACGATGTCGTGCGCCGCGGAGACGGCCCACTTCTGGGCGGCGCTGCCGTTGCAGTCGTAGAGCTGGACCGTCGTACCGTCCGCCGTACCGCCGCTGGTGACGTCCAGGCACTTGCCCAGGGCGCGGATGGTGCCGTCACTGCCCACGGTCCACTGCTGGGCGGCGGAGCCGTTGCAGTCGTAGAGCTGCACGGGCGTGCCGTTGGCGGAGTTCGCCCCGGCCACGTCCACGCACTTGCCGGCCAGGCCCTTGATCGCGACGCCGGCCGCGGTGTCACTCGTCGTCACCGACACCGAGTCCACGACCAGCTGTGCCGGGAACGCCGTGGAGCTGTTGGGGTCGCCCGGCCAGTAGCCGCCGACGGCCAGGTTGAGGATGAGGAAGAACGGCTTGTTGAACGCCCAGGTGTTGCCGCCCACGTCGGCGGGCGTGCGGGTCTGGTAGGCGACCCCGTCGACCGACCAGGTGATCTTGTTGGGTGCCCAGTCGACGGCGAAGGTGTGGAAGGCGTCCGCGAAGGCCTGGCCGTTCGGGAGCGTGTAGCCGGCGCCTATCCCGGCCGAGCCGGAGTAGCCGGGACCGTGGATGGTGCCGTGCACGGTCGAGGGCTCGAAACCGACGTTCTCCATCACGTCGATCTCACCGGAGTCGGGCCAGCCGACCTGTCCGATGTCGGTGCCCAGCATCCAGAACGCGGGCCACATGCCCTGCCCGCGCGGGATCTTCATCCGGGCCTCGACGTGCCCGTACTGGGCGCTGAACTTGCCCGAGGTGTTCATCCGGGCCGAGGTGTACTGACAAGTACCGTACCAGCACTGGTAGTTGGCGGGGTTCTCCTTCTTGGCCGTGATGACCAGGTGACCCTGGCCGTCGAGGGCCGCGTTGTTGGTGCCGGAGGTGTAGTACTCCCGCTCGTGGTTGTTGACGTTGTCGCCGGTCTCCTGGGTCCACTTCGAGGAGTTGACCGCCGAACCGGCGGGACCGTCGAAGGTGTCGGAGAAGGTCACGGCGGCCGCACCGGCGTCGGCGGCCTCGGCCCGGTGCGCGGGGCCGACCGCGACGGATCCGACGAGCGCGGCGGACAGGGCGGCGAACAGGCAGCTGCGGAGCAGTCGTGGGGAGGCCACGGCTCTTCCTTCCGTACGGCGGCCGGACGCGGGGTGGCATCCGGCCGAGGTGGGGGGTGAAGGCGTCGCCTGTTGATTTAAGAGTTGAGATAAGTACCCCGTCAATACCTTGGTACGGACCAGTGTCAGGCCCGCTGCTTCTTCGGCTTGCGCGCGTGAACCGCCCGGCCGAGCCGCCGGCCCACCAGCAGCCAGCCGATCAGCGCCCCCGAGGTGTTGAGGATGACGTCGTCCACGTCGAAGGCGCGCCCCTCGACCAGCAGACCCTGCGCCGTCTCGACCATCAGCATCACGAACGCGGTCAGCAGCAGCACCCCGAAGAAGCCCCGGGCGCGCGGCACGAGGACCGGCACGATGATCCCGAACGGCACGCCGAGCAGGATGTTCCCGCCGATCTGCTTGACCGCGTCTCGCAGGGCCGGCTGGTCCAGGTAGATCTTGAGGGACTCGCCGGGATGCAGATTGGTGTGCGCGATCGACACGGAGGCCGGGGACGGATCCAGCGTCAGCCGGGCCAGTACGACGGCGAACGCCACCATCGCCGCGAACGCGAACAGCATGGCCAGGATCCGCAACGGCAGCGGGAGCGGATGGCGTCCCGTGCCGGTGGCCCTGGCGGTCCGGCCTGCCTTTCCCGCGCCGTTTGTCCTGCCGGTACGCGCCGCCCTGCCGAGGCGGCCCTTCTTCCCGGCGCCCGCGGTCTTGGCGGTGCCGGTCTTCGCGGGGGCGTCCGGCCCGGCGCGGCGGACGCCGACGGCGCGGGCGGCCTTGGTCAGCACTCCGGGCTGTTTTCCGGTGTTCCCGTCCGTGTTCGTCCTGCCGTTCTTCTCGGCTCTGGTCGTGCGCAGGCGCGAAGCGGCACTGGCCATGAGGTCCTCCACTAGTCAACAGTCCGGCGTGCTGACCCAGTTACCCCGGAACCGCCCGCGGACACCCGCCGCCGTGGCGGCGGCCGGGACGCACCCGAGGTTTCCGCCGGCGCTCGCCGGGCACTCCGGAGCCGTTCCCGCGTGCCGCCCCTCCCCGCGACGGAGGCGGTGCTTGGATGCGAGAGGCGGCGAAACGGGCACAGCGTCGCAAAATGGCCCGAGGAGGTGGCGTATGACCGGACGTACGGCGTTCGTCGCCACGGCCGAACTGCTCGGCTGGTGGGCCGCGCTGGTCCTGCTCTGGCTGGTGTTCATCGGCACCGTCGACACCCTGGAGCGGATCGTCGGCGCGAGCGCGGCGGCCGTCGGCGCCCTGGCCGCCCGAGCCGGGCGACAGGCGGTGAGCTGGCGGTGAACGGCTGGATCGTGGCCGCGACCGTGCTGCTGGCCGGGGGAGCGGGCAGCGCCCTGTGGGCGGTGGCCACCGGTCCGCTCGGCCGCCGGGTGGCCGCCCAGAACCTCGCCACCTCCGCGGTCTGCCCCAGCCTGTTGCTGCTGGCCCAGGGCTACGGCCGCACGTCCTACGTCGATCTCGCGCTGCTGCTGGCGCTGCTGGGACCGGTCGGCACCCTGGTCTTCGCCCGGCTGCTCGCGGACGACCTGGCGGACGAGCGGCCCGCCGCCTGGGGCCTGACCTGGACGGCGGCCGGGATCGGCGCGCTGGTCGTCCTCGCGCTGTGCGCGGTGACCGGACCGGGGCGGGCGACGGTGAAGCTGCTGGTGACCGGGGCACTGCTGATCGGCGGCAACGTGGTCGCCTCCCGCGCGCTGTCCGGCGGATTCCGGGGGGTGCGCGGTGGCTGACGCGGTGATCGTCGTCGCGCTGCTGCTGACGGCGGCCTCGGCGACCGTGGCGGTGGCGACCCGGGACCCGGCCCGCCAGGCCCTGGTCCTGTCCCTGCTCGGCCTGATCCTGGGCGCGCTGTTCACCGTCCTCCAGGCCCCGGACGTCGGCCTCTCCCAGCTCGCCGCGGGCTCCGCGCTCACCCCGCTGCTGATCATGCTGTCGGTCCGCAAGGTGAAGCGGCGCGGCAAGGCGGACGACAGGTGACCCGGCGCCTGCGGCTGTGGCTGCTGGCCGTCGGCGGCACAGGTCTCGCCGCCCTGCTGGTCGCGGCCTGTTTCGACCTGCCCTCCTTCGGCGGCCGCAGCCACCCCTACGGCGACCGCGCCGTCCGGGCCTCCCTGGCCCGGCACACCGCCAACGTCATCTCCTCCGTCAACTTCGACCAGCGCGCCTACGACACCCTCGGCGAGATGAGCATCCTCTTCGCGGCCGTCCTCGGCTGCGTGGTCCTGCTGCGCCAGACCCGCGACGAGCACCGGGCCCGTCCGCGGCCCGCCGAAGTCGCCCGGCCCGTCCGCCGGTACGCCCTGCTGGTGCTTCCGGTCGCCCTGGTCACCGGCCTGTACATCATCGCGCACGGCCAGCTCAGCCCCGGCGGCGGCTTCCAGGGCGGGGTCGTCGCCGCGACCGCCCTGCACCTGCTCTATCTCGGCGCCGACTACCACGCCCTGGAGCGCGTCCGCCCGATCGGCGTCCTCGAGGTCGCCGACTCCCTGGCCGCCTGCGCCTACCTGGTGCTGGGCCTGTCCGGGCTGCTGGCCGGCACCGCGTTCCTCGCCAACACGCTGCTGCCGTACGGGACGTTCAACACGCTGTCCTCCGGCGGAATGGTCCCCCTGCTGAACGCGGCCGTCGGCATGGAGGTGGCGAGCGCGGTGGTCGTCCTGCTCGCCGGCTTCCTCGACCAGGCCGTCGAGATCGAGGACGAGAACGGGAGTTGAGCCGCCGGTGATACACGTCTTCCCCTATCTGACAGCCGTCTGGATCTTCCTGGCCGGCTGTTACGGTCTGGCCACCAGCCGGAACCTGATCCACGCGGTCGGGTGTCTGGCCGTCGTCCAGTCCTCGACGTACGTCCTGCTGCTGGCGGTCGGTTACCGCGACGGCGGCACCGCGCCCGTCTTCTCCGATCTCAGGCCCGGCACCCGGCCGCTGGTCGACCCGGTGGTGCAGGCCCTCGCCCTGACCGACGTGGTCGTCGGTGCGACCGTCACCGCGCTGCTGCTCGCGCTGGTCCTGCAGATCGCCAAGCGGCACGGCACGGTCGACCCGGACGAACTGACGGAGCTGCGCGGCTGATGCACCACCTGCTGCCCCTGCTCGTGGCCGTCCCGCTGCTCGGCGCCACCCTGCTGGTGGCCGGCGGCCGCCGGCTGCACCGGGTCCTCGCCGAGAGCTTCGCCTGCGCGGTGTGCGCCGGCACCTGCGCCCTCGCCCTGGTCCTGCTGCTCCACTCCGCGCCCCCGCTGGTCGAGTGGGCCGGTGGATGGCGTCCCGTCGGCGGGGAGAGCGTCGGGATCGTCCTGACCGGAGACGGTCCCGCGCTCGGCATGGCCGCCCTCGCCTCGCTGCTGACCCTGGCCGCACTCGTCTATTCCTGGCGCTACTTCGCGGAGCCGCCCCGCCGGCACGCGGGCTCCTTCCCGGCGCTGATGCTGGTCTTCCAGGCCGGGATGTGCGGCTTCACCCTGGCGGGCGACCTGTTCAACGCGTTCGTCTTCTTCGAGCTGATGAGCGTCGTCGCCTACGCGCTGACCGGCTACCGCATCGACGAGGCGAAGGCCGTGCAGGGGGCGCTGACCTTCGGCGTGGTCAACTCCCTCGGGGCCTACGCCATGCTGACGGGCATCGGCCTGCTGTACGCCCGCACCGGCGAACTGGGCATGGCGAGGATCGGCCACGGCCTGGACGCGCACGGCCGTCCGGACGCGCTGGTCCTGGCCGCCTTCGTGCTGGTGCTCACCGCGCTGCTGGTCAAGGCGGCCGCCGTGCCCTTCCACTTCTGGCTCCCGGACGCGCACGCCGTCGCCCCGACCCCGGTCTGCATGCTCCTGTCCGGAGTGATGGTCGAACTCGGCGCCTACGGCGTGTGGCGGGTGTACGGCACGGTCTTCGCCGGACCCGGCGGCATCCCGGCCGCCGACCTGGAACGGGCGCTGGTCGTCCTCGGCACGCTCACGGCCGTACTGGGCGCGTTCATGTGCTGGCATCAGCGGCACATCAAACGGCTGCTGGCCAACTCCACCATCGCCCACACCGGACTGTTCCTCGTCGGCCTCGGCGTCCTGACCCCGGCGGGCGACTCCGGGGTCGCCCTCTACCTGGTCGGGCACGCCGGGGTGAAGGCCGCCCTCTTCGCCTGTGCCGGGATCCTCCTGGACCGCTACGGCAACGTCGACGAACGCGCGCTGCACGGCCGGGCCCGGGAACTGCGCACAGTGGGCGTCCTGTTCACCATCGGGGCGCTGGCCCTCGCGGGGCTGCCGCCGTTCGGCACCGCGCTCGGCAAGTCGGTCGCCGAGGAAGCGGTGGGCGCTCCGCTGACCGTGCTCTACGTCGTCGTGTCGGCGGTGACCGCGGGGGCGGTGCTGCGGGTCGCCGCCCGGGTCTTCCTCGGCCTCGGGGACCGGCCGCCCAAGGGCGACGCGTACGAGACCTCCGGAGCCGACGAGGAGCCCGAGACCGAGGGCCGTCTCGGGCGGATCCCGGCCACGATGACCGCGGTCCCCGCCGCGCTGCTGGCCGGCGCCCTCGCGGTGGGGCTCGTCCCCGGCTTCCCGGCGGCGCTGGCCGACACCGTGGACAGGGGCAGGACCCCGGCGGACGTCCAGTGGAC
>NZ_JBHZAN010000047.1:0-60190 GCF_042754285.1 Streptomyces sp. NPDC059224 | reverse complement strand
GCTGCACACCTACAATCACCACCGCGGACACACCGCGCTCAAGGGCCAACCACCCGCCAGCCGCGTCCCCAACCTCACAGGGCAATACACCTAGGGCGGCCCCGGTCAGGCGGCGGGCGTGCCCTGGTGGAAGTAGACCCGCCAGCCGGTCTCCGTCAGCCGCCACACGGAACTGCGCCAGACCCGGCGCCCCTGGTTGTCCGCGAGGTACGTCAGGTGGACAAGACCCGGTGCGAGCACGGTCCCTGACATCTCGCTCACGTGGACCGGCGACTCCGCGGACACCGATCCGTCGTTGGTCACCGTGAGGATGGACACCCTGTCCCAGCGCCTGCCGGACGCCCCGATCTCGGTGAACTCCGGGTCGAGGAGCTCCAGAACGAGCTCCGGGCGGGCGCGCACCTCGGGATCGAGGAGCCGCAGCTCCCCGTCGATGGCCGCCTGTACCGCGTGTACGTCCTGGTCCGTCATACGTGGAGGCTACGGCCCCGCACCGCGCGGGGACAGCGGATATCCCCTGCCGGATCAGCCGAGTGCGAGCAGGAGTCCGGCGAGTTCGGCCGGCATGGTGATCATGCAGTCGTGACCGGTGGGCAGCCGCCACACCCGCTCCGCCGCGGGGACCGGGCGGCGGACGATGCCTTCCGGTACGTCGGCCACACAGTGGATGTGGGTCCGGGGGACGGCCTGCGCGGCCGGGTTGTCGAGCCGGACGGCCTGTTGGAAGCAGCGCACGGACTGGTCGGTGAGCATGGTGCGCAGCCAGGCCAGGTCCGCGGCATCGGTGACTCCGAACAGGCCGTGCGGCGGTGGCAGTTCGGGCAGCGGCGGGACCCGCCAACCGCTTTCGGAGGCCAGGGCGCGGTCGATCAGCATTTGCGTGACGGGCTGTACGTCGGCCGCACTCTCCCCGTCCCGCGGGACCATCGCGTCCAGATACACCAGGTGCCCGACGCGGTCGGGGACCCGGTTGGCCACGGACGAGACGACCAGTCCCGCGTAGCTGTGTCCGACGAGTACGACGTCGGTCAGGTCCTCGTCCGCGATCAGTGCGACGACGTCGTCGACGTGGGTGTCGAGGCCGACGTCCGGGCCCAGCAGATGCGCCTTGTCGCCGTGTCCGGTCAGCGACGGCGCAAACACCCGGTGTCCGGCCGCCGTCAGCGTCGGGACGACCCGCGCCCAGCACTCTCCGCCGTGCCAGGCGCCGTGCACCAGCAGATACGTCGACATGATCCCGCTCCTCACTGTGGCCGTGACGGTCGCCGGTCACGCTTCCGCACCGGCCCCCGCCGGGGCAGAGCCCCGCCGGTCCTGGGGGTGACAGGGCCAGGCAGCGGCATGGCGGTCCGGATTACGGTGGCGGGATGAGCGACGAACCGAACCTGCTGGGCGCGTACGTACGGGCCCGCCGCGAGCTCGTCACGCCGGAGCAGGTCGGCATCCCCGTGCTCGGGGCACGCCGGGTGCCGGGCCTGCGCCGGGAGGAGGTGGCGATGCTCGCCGGGATCAGTGCCGACTACTACCTGCGTCTGGAACAGGGCCGCGACCGCAACCCCTCGGTACAGGTCCTGGAGTCCCTCGCCCGGGTACTGCGGCTCGACGAGGCCGCGACGGCCCACCTGCTGGGCCTCGGCGCCGGAAGGCCCCGGCGGCAGCGACGGCGCCACCGCAAGGAGACGGTTCCGCCGGGCATCGTGCAGCTGGTCGCCGCCCTCGCGCTGCCCGCGCTCGTCGAGGGCCGCTTCTTCGACGTGCTCGCGGTGAACGCCCTGGCGACGGCGCTGTCACCGCGTCTGACGGTAGGCGCCAACCGGCTGCGGGACACCTTCCTCGACCCCGCCGAGCAGGCCCTGCACCCGGACTGGGCCGACGCGGGCGCCGGCATGATCGCCGGCTTCCGCCAGTCCGTCGGGGCCGACGCGGACGACCCCCGTGTCATCGACCTGGTCGGCGAACTCTCCCTCGCGAGCCCCCACTTCAGCCGGCTCTGGGCGCGCCACGACGTGGCCGCCTGCGAGGGCGCGGCCAAACTCGTCGACCACCCCCAGGTCGGCCGCCTGCACCTGAACCGCGAACGCCTGACCGTCACCGGCACGACCGGCCAGACCCTCGTCGTCTACCACCCGTCTCCCGGCACCGACAGCGCCGCGAAGCTGGCCCTGCTTGCCTCGGTGACGGCCACGGCGTGAGGGGGGTGGCGGCACATCTCGGCCAACCCCGGCGGCCGCCCCCTACCGGGGCTCCGGGGGCGTCGTACCGGCTCCGGCGAGGGGGAAGTGCGGGCCAGGGGCGGTCCGTCCGGTCCGCGCCGGGACCACTCACCCGGCACATGCCAGGGCTCGGCGCCCGGACCGCCCGCTCACCCGTGACCAACCCCATACGGTGTGCGTAGCCGCCCGGTAGCGCACGGTCAGTTCTTGCCCCTAGGCTGTTCGGTATGTCCCCCGATTCCCGAACCCCTGGTTCCGAACGGTCTGCTGCCGAGGTCAACGAGAGCATCCGGGCGCTGTGGCTGCGTGCGGGCGGCACCCTGTCGGCGCAGGAGCGGGCGGAGTACGAGCTGTTGGTGATCGAGTGGGCCGAGGCGATCCGCGGGCGGATCATCGAGGCGGCCTGACCGGGAACCGGGCTCAGCGCCCGCCGGAGACCCGCAGCACCGTGCCCGTCGTGTAGGAGGCGTCCGGCGAGAGCAGCCAGGCGATGGCGGCGGCGATCTCCTCCGGCCGGCCCGGGCGTCCCAACGGCACCGCGGCGCCGATCCGCCGGGCCCGGCCGGGGTCGCCCATCGCCGCGTGCATGTCGGTGTCGACGGCTCCGGGCGCGACCGCGTTGACCCGCACCCCGTCCGGTCCGAGCTCCTTGGCGAGGCCCACCGTCAGGGCGTCGACGGCCGCCTTGGTCGCCGCGTAGTGGACGTACTCGCCGGGGCTGCCGAGCGTGGCCGCCGCCGAGGACACGTTCACGATCGCCCCGTTGCCGCGGGCGGCCATCAGCGTGGCCGCCCGCCGTGAACACAGCAGCGTGCCCAGCAGGTTGACCTCCACGACCCGGCGCAGATCGGCGGTCGCCGTGTCCGCCAGCCGCCCCAGCGGCCCGGTGACGGCAGCGTTGTTGACCAGCCCGGTGACGGCGCCCAGTTCGCGTTCCGCGGTGTCGAACAGCCGCTCCACATCGGCTTCCACGGCCGTGTCCACCGGTACGAGCGCACAGTGTGCCCCGCCCTTGCGCACCCCCTCCGCGACCGCCTCGGCGGCACCCGCGTCCCGGACGTATCCGATCACCACGTCATGCCCGTCGGCCGCGAGCCGCAGGCAGGTCGCGGCGCCGATACCGCGGCTCCCACCGGTGACGACGGTGACGGGACGTGACATGCAGACCTCCTGGGACCGACCGGACGATGATCTTACGGCCGACCGGACCAACGGCACGGATCCCCGCCCACCGCCACGGCCAGGGGCGGCCCGGACGGCGAGAGGCCCGCGGCCCGGAGCGGGGCAGCCGGCCCCCACGGGAGAGCAGGACCCGTTCGGGGGGCCGGGCCGGGGCACGACAGATCGGGATCCGCCCCGGTGACGCCGTCCTCGGGGTCGGACGCGGCGGCCCGCCCGGGCTCGGGAGCCGTGAGGATCCGGTCCCTATCGCCTGCCCGATCGGCACCCGCCGGTTCCGGTCGAACTCGGGTTCCCCTTCGGTCGATCGGTCGTTCACCTGACCGAGGCTCGGCGCGGACCGGTTCGAACATCGCCGAATATCACCCGCATATCGCCCGCACCCCTTGGCTGGTGCCGCCCCGTGCCCAACACTGAGCCGATGACGCAGCGCGTGGAGCTCGCGACCGTGATGGACCGGCTGGCCGTGGACGGACTGGTCACCGACTACGCGGTGGCCGTCGACGACGGGGACTGGACGGCGTACCGCAGACTGTTCACCGCGGACGGGCGGGCCGACTACCGGTCGGCCGGCGGGATCGAGGGGGACGCCGCGCAGGTGGCCGGGTGGCTCTCGGGGAGCCTGACGCTGTTCTCGATGCGGCAGCATCTGATCGTCAACCGCCAGGTGCGGTTCGGGATCCTGGAGCAGGACGCCGGGGACACCGCCCGCCTCCAGGCCGACTACATCAACCCCATGCGGTTCGCCGGCGGCGACGACACCTCCACCGCCCCGGACTTCGTGTGCGGCGGCCGCTACGCCTTCGCGTTCCTGCGCACCCGGGACGGCTGGCGGCTGCGGAAGGTGGTCGTCGAGGAGAAGTGGCGCAGGATGAGCGACCAGCGCGCGGCGGCCGTATCCGACTGACCCCGCGCCCCTGCCCCCTGTCGGAGATCCCGGCCGGTCCCGCACACTGGAAGGACCCGCAGGCAGGAGGACGCATGAGGACCGTCGAGCGCTGGCTCACCTCGCCCTGGCGGCGATCGTGCGTGGCGGCGCTCGCGGGCGCGCTGCCCGTACTGGCCTTTCCCGCCCCGTCGCTGTGGTGGTTCGCTTATGTGGCCCTGGTCCCCTGGCTGCTGCTGGCGCGCTCGGCGCCGACCGGGCGGCGTGCGGCGTACGACGGCTGGAGCGGCGGGTTCGGGTTCATGGTCGCCGTGCACCACTGGCTGCTGCCGAGCCTGCACGTCTTCATCTTCCTGATCGCCGGGCTGCTGAGCCTCCTGTGGGCGCCCTGGGGCCTGTTGACCCGCCGGCTGCTGGGCGGGGCACCGTCACCGGGGCGGGCCGCGGCCGCGGTGCTGGTGCTGCCGTCGGGCTGGCTGACGGTGGAACTGGTGAGGTCCTGGCAGGGGCTGGGCGGGCCGTGGGGCATGCTCGGCGCCACCCAGTGGCAGGTGACGCCCGCACTGCGGCTGGCCTCCGTGGGCGGGGTGTGGTTGCTGAGCTTCCTGGTGGTGGCCGTCAACGTGGCGCTGACCGTGCTCGTCCGGGTACGCGAGGCGCGGGTGCCGGCGGTGGCCTCGCTGGTGGCCACGGCCGCCGCGACCTCCGCCGCCTGGGTCTGGTCACCGCGCCCGGACGTCGACGGGCACGTCCGAGTCGCCGTCGTACAGCCCGGCATCGTCGACGGCGCCGCAAGCGGTGACCGGCGCTTCACCCGCGAGGAGCAGCTGACCCGGCAACTGGCCGGGCAGCGTCCCGACCTGATCGTCTGGGGGGAGAGCAGCGTCGGGTACGACCTCGGGGACCGGCCCGATCTCGCCCGGCGGATCGCCGCCCTCTCCCGGGCGACCGGCGCGGACATCCTGGTCAACGTGGACGCCCGGCGCTCCGACCGGCCCGGCATCTACAAGAGTTCCCTCCTGGTGGGCGCGGACGGCCCGACCGGGGACCGGTACGACAAGATGCGGCTGGTCCCCTTCGGCGAGTACATACCGGCCCGTTCGCTGCTCGGCTGGGCCACCTCGGTCGGCAAGGCGGCCGGTGAGGACCGGCGCCGCGGCACCGAGCAGGTGGTGATGAACGTCGGCCACGGGCTGCGGATCGGGCCCATGGTCTGCTTCGAGACCGCGTTCCCCGACATGAGCCGGCATCTCGCCGAGGACGGCGCGGAGGTGCTGATAGGTCAGACGTCGACCTCGTCGTTCCAGCACAGCTGGGCCCCCGAACAGCACGCCTCGCTGGCCGCCCTGCGGGCCGCCGAGACCGGCCGCACCATGGTCCACGCCACGCTGACCGGCGTCTCCGCGGTGTACGGACCCGACGGGGAGCGGCTGGGCCCGTGGCTGGGCACGGACGCCAGTACGGCGCGGGTCTACGAGGTGCCGATCGCCCGCGGGGTGACGCCGTTCGTGCGGTACGGCGACTGGACGGTGGACGGCGCGCTGCTGGTGGTGGCCGGCTTCTGCGTGGGCGAGGGACTGCGGGCGCGGGCGCTCAGGCTGCGCCGGGGTACCGCCGGACCTCTCGTACCACCTGCTCGCACAGCTCATGAGTCGCCAGTGCGTCCCGGGCGCTGAGCACCTTGCCGGCGCGGACGGCGTCGAGGAAGGCGAGCACGGCCTGTTCGATGCCGCGCTGCCGGGCGACCGGCACCCAGTCGCCGCGCCGCCGGACCGTCGGCTGCCCCTTGTGGTCGATCACCTCGGCGAGGTTGACGACCTGACGCTTGGTGTCCTGACCGGACACCTCGAGGATCTCCTCCGCGGAGCCGCTGAGCCGGTTCATCACACCGAGCGCGGTGAAGCCGTCCCCGGACAGCTGCAGGACCACGTGGTGCAGCAGGCCCTCGGCGACGCGGGCACGGACGGTGATGTCGTCGACGGGGCCGGGGGCCAGGAAGCGGAGGGTGTCGACGACGTGGATGAAGTCGTCGAGGATCATCGCGCGGGGCTCCTCGGGCAGCCCGACGCGGTTCTTCTGCATCAGGATCAGCTCACGCGGGTGGTCGGCGCACTGCACGTAGCCGGGGGCGTGGCGCCGGTTGAAGCCGACGAACAGCGACACGTTCCGCGCCTCGGCGAGCGTCACCAGGCGCGTGGAGTCGTCGAGCCGGTAGGCGAGGGGCTTGTCGACGTAGGTGGGTACGCCCGCCTCCAGGAGCCGGGTGACGATCTCGGGGTGGACGACCGTGGGGGCGTGCACGAAGGCGGCGTCGAGATCCTGGGCGAGAAGGTCGTCGAGGGTCGCGTGCCGGTTGCCGACGGGCAGCCGGAGGCTGTCGGCGACCTGGGTGAGGGTGGCCGGGGTACGGGTCTGGAGATGCAGTTCGAGGCCCGGCTGGGCGCCCAGCACCGGCAGATACGCCTTCCGCGCGATGTCGCCGAGTCCGATGCAGCCGACCTTCACTGACGCTCCCTAGCGGTTGCCCATGTCCCTGCCCGGAAGCATACGGGCCGATAATCCGTGGTGGGACCGGCCGGGGTGGGCGAGGATGCCGGGCATGACGACCGAACGCCGTGCACCCGCCTACGACGCCGACGAACGCACCATGCTCGAGGGCTGGCTGGAGTTCCACCGGCGGACCCTCGCGGCGAAGTGCGCGGGCCTGACCCGCGCCCAGCTCGCCATCGCCTCCGTGGAGCCGTCCCCGCTCTCCCTCATGGGGCTGGTGCGGCACATGGCCGACGTGGAGCGGTCCTGGTACCGGCGAGTGCTGGCCGGCGAGGACGCGCCCCCGCTCTACTGGAGCGACGCGGACCGGGACGGCGAGTTCCACTTCGGCGAGGGGGACACCTGGCAGGAGGCGTACACCGGCTGGCAGACCGAGATCGAGACCGCCCGGCGCAACGCGGCCGGCTTCGGTCTGGACGACCTGTCCAAGGGGCGCAGCCGGCACACGGGGGAGCGGATCAGCCTGCGCTGGATCCACACCCACATGATCGAGGAGTACGCCCGCCACAACGGTCATGCCGACCTGATCCGGGAGCGCATCGACGGTTCGACCGGCGACTGACGTCAGCCTCGCACCCGCCGGCCCCCCGTACGGGCAACGAGATCACCCGAGCGGGGCATCAAACTCCCGTTGCCGGTGTCAACCTTCGAGCGGACCCAGCAGAGTTGCGCGGGTGCATCGAACGACCACCACCGCAGCTCTTCTGGTCACCGTGACCGTCTCGGCCCTCTCCGGCTGCGTGACGGTCCAGCGTCCGGCGGCGCCCGGCCCGCCGCCCGGCGTGGGTCTCTCGCAGCCGTCGGTGCCCCGCCCGGACGGCTCCGCCGCGCCCCGGGTGGTGCAGGCGCCGGTCAAGGAGGCCCTGGAACTGGTCGGCCCGGCCCGCCGGGCCCGTCGGGCCGCCCCCACCCCGGCGCGCCCGCCCCTGGCGCACCAGCCTTCCCCGGCTCCGCGGGCGGCCGCCCCGCGTCCCCGGCCGCAACGCACCCGCAGCCCACGGGCCGACACCCCGCGCCTGTCCGGATCCGTACCGAAGGCCCCGGACGTGTGCGCCCTCGGCAGGCAGTACGGCGGCTGGCCCCCGGACAGCCCCCAGGCACGGCTCTGCGAGCAGACGTACGGGCGCTGAGGGACTCGGAACGGTCCTAGTTCGGCCGTTGCCGTGGAGGGCCCCAGGAGCCGCCGCCCGGGGTGTCGTCCTCCCCCAGCCGCAGCTCCAGGCGGCTGATCGCGGCCCGTACCCCGTCGCCGTATCCGTCGTCGCCCAGGGCGGCGGCCGCTCCGCGGGCCCGGCGCAGATGGGTGCGGGCGGCCTCGGTGCGGCCGAGCTTGACGTAGTCGGCGGCGAGGTTCAGATGCAGGGAGGGGTAGAAGCCGCGCAGCCCCACCGTGCCGTCCGCCGCACTCGCCTCACCCGCCTCGTCCGCCGCCGACAACGCCCTCAGGTCCCAGGCGAGTTCGTCGGTCGGGTCGTCCTGGGTGTCGGCCAGATAGTGGGCGAGGGTGCAGCGGTGCAACGGCTCGCCGTGTTCGCCGAGCTCCGCCCACAGGCCGAGCAGGCGCCGGCGGGCCTCCTCCCGGTCCCCGGCGTGGTGCAGCATCACGACCTGCCCGATCCGTGTGAGCACGGCATCGGGTGCCGTGCGCTCCTGTCGCTCCGCCACCGCGTCCTCCGAGCTCGCCGGCTGTCTGCGACGACGCTAACCGCCACCGGCGCCCCGCGGAGCCATCCGACCCGCCCCGCACCCGACGTGTCCCGGCCCGCGCGCTCAGCCCAGGTTCGGGATCCGCCAGTCGATCGGCTCGTGGCCCTGAGCCGCGACCGCCTCGTCGATCTGGGTGAAGGGGCGGGAACCGAAGAACTTCTTCGCGGACAGGGGGGACGGGTGGGCGCCCTGGACGACCACGTGCCGGGTCTCGTCGATCAGCCGGAGCTTCTTCTGTGCGTAGCCGCCCCACAGGACGAAGACCGCGGGGTCGGGCCGCTCGGCGACCGCGCGGATCACCGCGTCGGTGAACTTCTCCCAGCCCTTGTTCTTGTGCGAGTTGGCCTCGCCGGCGCGGACCGTGAGCACCGCGTTGAGCAGCAGTACGCCCTGCTGGGCCCACGGCATCAGATAGCCGTTGTCAGGCGTCTCCTCCCAGCCCAGCTCCGCCTTCATCTCCTTGTAGATGTTCCGCAGCGACGGCGGGATCCGCACGCCGGGGCGGACGGAGAAGCACAGGCCATGGCCCTGGCCCTCGCCGTGGTAGGGGTCCTGACCGAGCACCAGCACCTTGACCTGGTCGTAGGGCGTGGCCTCCAGCGCGGCGAAGACCTCCTCGCGAGGCGGGTAGACAGGGCCGTTCGCCCGCTCCTTCTCGACGAACTGGGTCAGCTCCTTGAAGTAGGGCTGCTGCAGCTCGTCGCCCAGAACCCCGCGCCAGGACTCGGGCAGCATGGCGATGTCGGTCACGTCAACGTCCTCACGATGTGCGGTCACTTGCAGTTCCTGCTGATGCCCAAGAACCTACAGGCGGCCACTGACAATCGTCCTCGCACACCGGTTCACCAGCTGGTCTTGCGGTGCAGCTCCCACATCATCATGATCGTCGAGGGGTCGAGCGCCTGCTCACCGCCGGAGATGTCGTCGCTGGCCGCGACGTACTGCCGCCCCTGCCACAGCGGGATCAGCCGGGCGTCGTTGACGAGGATCTCCTGGGCCTCCTCGAACTCCTTGACGACCTCGCCGCGGTCGCTCTCGGCACGCGACTCGGGCAGCAGCTTGCCGGTGATGACGGGTGCCGGGTACGGCGTCCCGAGGGCGTTCTCCTCGCCGACGAACGGGGCGATGAAGTTGTCCGCGTCGGGGAAGTCCGGGAACCAGCCGCGCCCGAACACCGGGTACTCACCCTTCTGGTAGCCGACGACGTAGGTCTTCCAGGGCCGGCTTCTGAGGGTGATGGTGAACAGCCCGGAGTCGTCCAGCTGTTGCTTGAGCTCCCGGAACATCAGGCCGGTCTCGGAGCCGTAGCGGTCGGTGGTGTACCAGAAGGTGAGCGGGACCTTCCGGGTGATGCCGGCGTCGGCGAGGATCTTGCGGGCCTTGGAGGTGCTGGGGTCGCCGTAGTCGTCGAAGAAGCCGGTGGAGTGGCCGGTGAGTCCCGCCGGGACCATGGAGTAGAGCGGGTCCACGGTGTCCTTGTAGACGGCGTGGGCGATCGCGGCGCGGTCGACGAGCTGGGCGACGGCCTTGCGGACGGCGGGCACCTTGGCCCACGGGTCCCTGGGGTTGAACACCAGGTAGCTGATGTCGGTGCCGGTGCCGTCGACCAGTTGCAGGTCGCCGTCGGTGCGCGCTTCCAGGGCGACGATGTCGGAGGCGGCGAGGCCGCGGTAGGTGACGTTGACGTCCCCGGCGCGCAGCGCCTTGACCATGGTGGCCGAGTCCTGGAAGTAGCGGATGGTCACCGCGTCGTTCTGCCGGTGGGCGAAGCCCCGGTAGCTGTCGTTGCCGACGAGTTCGGCGCGCTTGCCGTCGTCGTACGACTTGAGCGTGTACGGCCCGGAGCCGTGCACCGAGCCGTCCTTGCGCAGCGAGTTGGCCGGGTAGTCGTCGGGATCGACGATCGACATGGCCGGGGTGGCGAGGACGAACGGGAAGGTGGCGTCGGCCTTCTTGAGGTGGAAGACCACCTCGCGGTCACCGCTCGTCGTCACCCTGTCGAGGCTGCCGAGCAGCCCGGCCGGTCCGCTGGGCGCGTTGATGGTCCGGATCCGGTCGATGGAGTACTTGACGGCCGTCGCGTCGAGCGCGTCACCGTCGGCGAACTTCAGGCCGGAGCGGAGTTCGCAGCGGTAGGTGCGGTTGCCGGAGTCCGTGAAGGCGCACTCGGCGGCGTCGGGCTGCGGGGTGGTGGCACCGTCGGGGTAGGCGAGCAGGGTCTGGTAGATGTTCCGGAACAGCTCCCAGGAGCCGTCCCAGGAACCGGCCGGGTCCAGCGTGCTGGGGGCGCTGGTGGTCCCGACGACGATCGGCCCGCTCTCCCCCGTGCCGCTGCCAGCGAACACCCCGCAACCGGCCACCAGGGACAGGGACGCGGCAGTGGCCACTCTTCGAAGGCCTCGGTTCCGGTTGAACACGCGCTCGCTCCTCGATCCGCCGCACCAGGGGTCGGCGGCAGACCATACCGCAGCGTTGTCCTCCTTGAACCGCCCCGGAAACACGGGCGTTGATCGGCTGTGGTATGACGACGTTGTCACCCGGCCGTGCGGATCTCGTACGGCGGTCCGGGCGTCGCTTCCGCCCCTCCTGGGACGAAATGTCTGTGACGAAAACGACGCCCGGCACGGATACGACGGTCTGTCGTGCCGTCAGGCCACGCCGGCGTTGAGGAAGATGCCGCCGTCGACCACGAGGGTCTGGCCGGTGATCCAGTCGGACTGCCCGGAGGTCAGGAACGCGGCGGCGCCGCCTATGTCGGAGGGCACGCCGAGCCGCCCGAGCGGGTAGCCCGCGGCGGCCTCCGCCTCCCGGCCCTCGTAGAGAGCCTCGGCGAACTTGGTCTTGACGACCGCGGGCGCGATCGCGTTGACCCGCACGCGCGGCGCGAACTCGTGCGCAAGCTGCTGGGTCAGGTTGATCATCGCGGCCTTGCTGATGCCGTACGCGCCGATGAACGGCGAGGCCGAAAGACCGGCGACGGACGCGATGTTCACGATGGCGCCGCCGTTGTCCTTCTGCCAGGCGTGCCAGGTCTTCTGGGCGAAGCCGAGGGCCGAGACCACGTTGGTCTCGAACACCTTGCGGGCCACGTCCAGGTCGACGTCGGCGATCGGGCCGAACACCGGGTTGGTACCGGCGTTGTTGATCAGGAAGTCGACGCGGCCGAAGGCCTCCATGGTGCGCTCGACGACCTCCCTCTGGTGGTCCAGGTCATGCGCCTTGCCGGCGATGCCGATGACGCGCTCGGAGCCGAGGCTCTGCACGGCCTCCTTCAGCGCGTCCTCGTTGCGGCCGGTGATGGCGACCCGGTCGCCGCGGGCGATCAGCGCCTCGGCGACGCCGTAGCCGATACCACGGCTGGCGCCGGTGATGACGGCGACCTTGCCGGACAGCTCGGGCAGTTCAGTCATGTCCGTGATCCTCGATAGTCCCTGGTGAGTCCGTGGTGCCCGCTAGTCCAGCGGTCCGCCGGCCACGTACAGCACCTGGCCGGAGACGAAGCCGGCCGCCTCGTTCGTGAAGAAGGCGATGGCGTTGGCGATGTCCTCGGGCTCACCGACGCGCTGCACCGGGATCTGGGTGGCGGCGGCGGCCTTGAACTCCTCGAAGCCCATCTTCACGCGCTCGGCGGTGGCCTTGGTCATCTCGGTGGCGATGAAGCCGGGGGCGACGGCGTTCGCGGTGATGCCGAACTTGCCGAGCTCGATGGCGAGGGTCTTGGTGAAGCCCTGCAGACCGGCCTTGGCGGCGGAGTAGTTGGCCTGGCCGCGGTTGCCGAGCGCCGAGGAGGAGGACAGGTTGACGACCCGGCCCCAGCCGGCCTCGACCATGTGCTGCTGGACGGCCTTGGTCATCAGGAAGGAGCCGCGCAGGTGCACGTTCAGGACCGTGTCCCAGTCGGACGCGGACATCTTGAACAGCAGGTTGTCGCGGAGCACACCGGCGTTGTTGACCAGGATGGTCGGGGCGCCCAGCTCCTCGACGACCCGCGCGATCGCGGCGGCGACCTGCGCCTCGTCGGAGACGTCGGCGCCGACCGCGATCGCCTTGCCGCCGGCCGCGGTGATCTTCTCCACGGTGTCCTTGCAGGCTGCCTCGTCGAGGTCGATCACGGCGACCGCACGGCCCTCGGCGGCCAGACGTACGGCGGTGGCGGCGCCGATACCGCGTGCGGCACCGGTGACGACCGCGACCCGCTGCTCTGTGGTGGACATTCCTGTGTCTCCTCGCCCTTGAGAGAACCTGTCGCCCTTGAGAGAACCTGATCGGGTGAGCCCGCTCACGGAGCCCGCCCTGTGGTGAGCGACCGCTTAGTACCTTCGGTGGACGTGACGCTAGAAGCCCTGGCACCCGGTGTCAACGTCACACCGCGCGGGTGTGACCCATTACCTCACCAGGAGGTCGGTCAGCCGCTCGGTCTCGGCCGCCGGATCGAGGGTGAGCCCGGTGTGCACGGGACCGGGCTGCACGACCGTCGAGCGGGGAGCCACGAGCCAGCGGAAGCGCCGACCGGGGTCGTCGCCCGCCGCGAGCCCGGCCGCCTCCCCGCCCGCGCAGACGGCCTCGACCGCCCCGAGCGCGGCCCGCACCCCGGCGACGTCCGCGTCCGGGTCCAGGGCCAGCAGCCGGGCCTCGTCGAGATGGGTGCGGGCACCGACGTAGGCCTTGGCCCGGCAGTAGACGATCACTCCGGCATTGATGCACTCGCCGCGCTCCACTCGGGGCACGACACGCAGCAGGGCGTACTCGAAGACATCCCGGTCACCGCCCTGGCCGGACCGGGTGATGTGGCGCTCGACCACATGTCCGGCCACGTGGATGTGGGTCTGGCTCACTTGGCCCCCTTGCCGGGCTCGATGCCGGTGATGCGGTCGTGGATGACGGCGGCCCGCGCGAGCAGCGGCCGGGCGTAGGTCCGCCGAAGGTCGTCGGGGGTCTCGAAACCGGGCTCGCCGGCCAGCCAGACGTCCGGGATCTCGGCGGTCACCTCGGCGAGCAGGTCCTCGGTGACCCGGGGCGCCAACTCGGCGGCGGCCGCCCGGACATCGGGGGCGAAACCGCTCAGCGCGTGGTCGCCGGCGTCGTACGGGCGGGCGGCGGAGGCCTCGGCGGCGGGCCAGTTGTGCTGCCAGATCATGGTGGCGCCGTGGTCGATGAGCCACAGGTCGCCGCGGTGCACCAGCAGGTTGGGGTTGCGCCAGGAACGGTCGACGTTGTTGATCAGCGCGTCGAACCAGACGATCCGCCCGGCCTCCTCGGGGCTCACCGCGAAGGCCAGGGGGTCGAAGCCGAGGGCCCCGGAGAGGAAGTCCATGCCCAGATTGCTGCCGCCGCTGCCCCGCAGCAGGTCCTGCACCTGCTGTTCGGGTTCGCCGAGCCCCAGCACGGGGTCCACTTCCACGGTGACCAGACGGGGCATACGGAACCCGAGCCGACGGGCGAGTTCACCGCAGACGACCTCGGCGACCAGCGTCTTGCGGCCCTGCCCCGCGCCGGTGAACTTAAGGACGTACGTCCCGAAGTCGTCGGCCTCGACGAGCCCCGGCATCGACCCACCCTCACGCAGGGGCGTGATGTAACGGGTCGCGATGACCTCTTTCAGCACTGTCCCAGGCCACCCGTCTCTTCAGCTTTGCCGTCCACGGCCGGCTCCGGCGCCTTCCTGGACCTCGGTCCCCGGCATGAAGTGAGCATAGTAACCGCGCGTGATCACGCCCGGGCAGCACACCCACCGACGGCACGGCCGTCGAACCCCTCGCCACTCGTCACCCGCCCGCACCACCCGATACGCGGGCCGCGACGCGGACGCGGCACCCGTCGGCCGGGCACCGCGGGCGAGGGTCGGGCCGGGGGCGAGCCGGGGCCGGGGGCCGACTGCCGGGGGCCGCGGACCGAGGACGCGGACCGGCTGCCGGGGACCGGAGGTCGGGGCTGGGCACCGCGCGCCTGCCGACGAGGGCCGAAGGCCGGGAACCGCGCGCAGAAGACCCGGACCGGAGGCCGGAGGCCGGGCACCGCGCGCCACGGGCCCGAAGGCCGGGGCCGGGAACCGCACGCCGCGGACCGAAGGCCGAAGGCCGGGGCCGAAGGCCGGGGCCGAAGACCGGGGCCGAAGACCCGGACCGAAGACCCGGACCGGCTGCCGGGGCCGAAGACCGGGGCCGAAGACCGGAGTCGAAGACCGGGGCCGAAGACCGGGGCCGAAGACCGGAGTCGAAGACCGGAGTCGAAGACCGGGGCCGAAGACCCGGACCGGCTGCCGGGGACCGGAGGTCGGGGCTGGGCACCGCGCGCCTGCCGTCGGGGGCCGAAGGCCGGGAACCGCGCGCAGAAGACCCGGACCGGAGGCCGGAGGCCGGGCACCGCACGCCGCGGGCCGAAGGCTGGGGCCGGGCACCAGGGGCCGAGACCGCGGGCCGGGTACCAGGGCCGCGGGTCGAGACCACGGGCCGGGGGGCGCGGGGCCAGACCGCGGGTCGGGGGGCGGGGATTGTCATCGGCCGGGCTGTCAAAGGGAGTCGGGGATTGACGTCACCGTATTTACTTAGAGTAGCCTTACCTAAGTTATCCGGTTTCCGGAGGGTGGCTGGTGGGATCAGGGGAACCGTCGGGGCGCGATGTCCTGGCACGCTCGGTCAGGGGGCAGGGGCGGCGGCTCGCCCTCGGCTCCGTGCTCGGCTGTGTGCACCAACTCGGCGAAGCGCTGGTCCCCGTCCTCATCGGGGTCGTCGTCGACCAGGCCGTGGCCGGACAGGACGCCGGGCGCCTGGTGCTGTGGCTGGGCGTGCTGGCCGTCCTGTACGTGTGCCTGTCGTGGAGCTTCCGGCTCGGCGCGCGCGCCGGTGAACGCGGCGCCGAGGAGGCCGCGCACACCCTCCGGCTGGCGATCGTGCACCGGGTGCTCGACCCCCGGGGCGGCGCGGAGGAGGACCGGCTCTCCGGCGAACTCGCCAACGTGGCCACCGAGGACGCCAAGCGGGTCGGCGCGGTCAGCATGGCGCTGATGAGCGGGATCTGGGCGCTCGCCGGCATCGCCGTGAGCGCCGTGGTCCTGCTGCTGACCTCCGTGCCGCTCGGCCTGATCGTGCTGCTGGGCACCCCGGCGCTGCTGTGGCTGGGACATCTGCTCAGCAAGCCGCTGGAGCGGCGCAGCGAGGCCGAGCAGGACCGGGCCGCGGGCGCCGCCGGGGTCGCCGCCGACCTGGTGGCCGGGCTGCGGGTGCTGAAGGGGCTCGGCGCGCAGCGAGCGGCGGTGGAGCGGTACCGCCGTACCAGCAGGGTCTCCCTCGCGGCCACCCTGCGCGCGGCCCGGGCCGAGGCGTGGCAGACCGGTCTGGTGCCGGCCCTCACCGGGGGGTTCATCGCGCTGATCGCCTGGGTGGGCGGCCGGCTGGCGCTCGGCGGGTCCCTGACGCTGGGGCAGTTGGTGTCGGCGGTCGGGCTCGCGCTGTTCCTGCTGGGACCGTTGGAGACGTTCGCCTGGGTCAACACCGAACTCGCGCAGGGCCGCGCCTCCGCCGCCCGGATCGCCCGGGTGCTGGCCGCCGGCCCTGCAGTCGTCGGCGGTGACGAGCCGTTGCCGGACACGGTGCGCGGGGCGATGCGGCTGCGCGCGGTGCGGTTCGGCGGCCTCGACGGCGTCGACCTCGACCTGCCCGCCGGCCGGCTGACCGGGATCGCCGTGACCGATCCGGCGTGCGCCGAGGCCCTGCTGAGCTGTCTGGGCCGGGAGGCGGACCCGGAGGCGGGCTCGGTCGAGCTGGACGGGGTGCCGCTGACCCGGCTGGACCCGGCGGGGCTGCGGGCCGCGGTGCTGGTGGCCGCGCACGACGCGGCGCTGTTCGAGGGCTCCCTGGCCGCGAACGTGACCCCCGGGGGCGTCGAGGGGCCGGACCCGCGCACGGTCCGGGCGATGGCCGCCGCCGACGCCGACGAGGTCGCCCGTTCGCTGCCGGACGGCGCGGACACCGGAGTCGGCGAGGGCGGCCGGTCGCTCTCCGGTGGGCAGCGGCAACGCGTCCTGCTCGCACGGGCGTTGCGCGCCGAACCACCGGTCCTGGTCGTGCACGATCCGACGACCGCGGTGGACGCGGTCACCGAGGCCCGCGTCGCCGAGGGGCTCAGGGAGATCAGGCGCGGCCGGACGACGGTCGTGGTCACCAACAGTCCGGCGCTGCTCGCCGTCACCGACCGGGTGGTGTTCCTGGACGGCGGCCGGGTGGGCGCCGAGGGCACCCACGCGGAACTGGCACTGACCCACGAGACCTACCGGACGGCGGTGCTCGCATGACCCGGACCGACCAAGGGGCCGGTCCCGGGCGGGCCCTGCTGCCCACGGCCACGCCCGCCCGCACCCGCGCGGCCGTCGGTGAACTGCTGCGCCCGAACCGGACACTGGCGGCCGCGGGCTTCGGCATGATGGTGCTCGCCACGGCCGTCGGACTGCTCACCCAGCCACTGCTCGGCCACATCGTCGACCTGGTCACCCGGCACCGCTCCCCCGCCACCCTCACCCTGCCCGTGCTCGCGCTGGCCGGGGTGGCCGTGGTCCAGGGCGTGACGGCCTCGCTCGGCATGTCGCTGGTGTCCCGGCTCGGCGAGACCGTGCTCGCCCGGCTGCGCGAACTCTTCGTGGAACACGCGCTGGCGCTGCCGCTGGAGCGGCTGGAGCGGGCGGGCTCGGGCGACCTCAGCTCCCGGGTCACCCGGGACGTCTCCCGGGTCGCCGACGCGGTACGGACCGCCCTGCCCGAACTCGCCCGCTCCGCACTGTCGATCGTGCTGACCCTGGCCGCGCTCGCCCTGCTGGACTGGCGGTTCCTGCTGGCCGCGCTGCTCGCCGTGCCGGTACAGGCACACACCGCACGCTGGTACGTCCACAACGCCGTCCCCCTGTACGCGCAGGAGCGGATCGCCACCGGTGAGCAACAGCAGCAGCTGCTGGACACCATCGGCGGGGCGCGCACGGTACGGGCGTACCGGCTCCAGGACGGCCACGGCCGCCGGGTCGCCGAACGCTCGCGGGCCGCGGTGGAACTGACCATGCGCGGGGTGCGGCTGGTACTGCGCTTCTACAGCAGGCTGCACATCGCCGAGTACGTGGGCCTCGCCGGCGTCCTGGTCACCGGGTTCCTGCTGGTGCGGTCCGGGTCCGCGTCGGTCGGCACGGCGACGGCCGCCGCCCTGTACTTCCACAGCCTGTTCGGTCCGGTCAACACCGCGCTGGTGCTGCTCGACGACGCCCAGTCGGCGACGGCGGGCCTGGCCCGGCTGGTCGGTGTGATCGACGAACCCGCGCCCACGGTCGCCGGACGGCGCGACGCCCGTACGGCGGCCGGGCCGGGCGAACCGTCCGTGACCCTGGCCGGGGTCTCGCACGCCTACGTGCCCGGCCGCCCGGTGCTGCGCGGGGTCGACCTGGAGGTGCGGCCCAAGGAGCGGATCGCCCTGGTCGGCACCACCGGTGCGGGCAAGACGACCCTGGCCAAGCTGGTGGCCGGGCTGCACCGCCCGACGGCGGGCCGGGTCGACATCGGCGGTGCCGAACCGGACGAGTCGGGACGGCTGGTGGGTCTGGTCACCCAGGAGGTGCACGTGTTCGCCGGGCCGCTCGCCGACGACCTGCGGCTGGCCCGCCCGGACGCGAGCGACGAGGAGCTGTGGGACGCGCTGGCCCGGGTGGGTGCCCTCGGCTGGACCGAGGCCCTGCCCGAGGGCCTGGACACGGTCGTCGGCGACGGCGGCCACCGGCTCACCGCCGACCGCGCCCAGCAACTGGCCCTGGCCCGCCTGCTGCTGGCCGATCCGCCGGTCGTGGTGCTCGACGAGGCGACCGCCGAGGCCGGCAGCTCGGGAGCCCGGCTGCTCGACGAGGCCGCCGAACAGGCGCTGCGGGGCCGTACCGCACTGGTCGTGGCGCACCGGCTGAGCCAGGCCGCCGCGGCCGACCGGGTCGTCGTCCTGGACGCCGGCCGGGTCGTCGAAGAGGGCACCCACGACGAACTCCTGGCCGCCCGGGGCCGGTACGCGGCGCTGTGGCAGGCCTGGGCCGGCAGCCGGGCCGGCGGCGGACGCCCCACCGCCGTCTCCCGAGCCGCCCCCCGGCCGAACTGCCGGCCGACCGACTCCCCCTGATCCCAGCCGCCCCCGCCGGACCCCGCCGGACCCCGTCGCCCAGAACAGAAGGATCACCCGATGCCCCACGCCACCAGAGTCTCCAGGCTCACCGGCCTGCTCGCCTCCGTACTCCTGCTCACGGCGACGGCGGTCGCCTGCGGTTCCTCCGACTCCGACGCCGGCTCGTCCTCCTCCGGTTCCACGGGCTCGTCCGCGTCCGCGGGCGCCTACCCGGTGACGATCGCCCACAAGTACGGCAGTACGACCATCGAGTCCGAGCCCAAGCGGATCGTGACGGTCGGCCTCACCGACCAGGACGCCGTCCTCGCCCTCGGCCAGGTCCCGGTCGGCACCACCGAGTGGGTGGGCGGCTACCAGGGCGCGATCGGCCCGTGGGCCCAGGACGAGCTGGGCGGCGCGGCCGCGCCGACCGTGCTCAAGGACACCGGCACCGGCCCCCAGGTGGAGAAGATCGCCGCGCTCAGGCCGGACCTGATCCTCGCGGTGTACTCGGGACTGACCAAGGCGCAGTACGAGAGCCTGTCGAAGTTCGCACCGGTGGTGGCCCAGCCGAAGCAGTACAACGACTACGGCGTGCCGTGGCAGCGGCAGACCGAGGAGATCGGCCAGGCGCTCGGCAAGGCGGACGAGGCCCGGACGCTGGTCTCGGGCGTCGAGGCCAAGTTCGCGGCGGCCAAGCAGGCCAACCCCGCTTTCGCCAGGGCCACGGCGGTGATGGCGACCCCGTACGAGGGCGTGTTCGTCTACGGCAGCGAGGACCCGCGCTCCCGGCTCCTGTCCGGCCTCGGCTTCTCGCTGCCGAAGGACCTCGACAAGGCGATCGGGGACCAGTTCGGCGCCAACATCAGCAAGGAGCGCTACGACCTGCTCGACCAGGACGTGGCCGTGTGGATCGTGCCGGACACCACCTCGGCGGTCACCAAGCTGCACGGGGATGCGATCTACGGCGATCTGAACGTGGTGAAGCAGGGCCGTGAGGTCTTCGTCAAGGAGACCGGCGACTACGGCAACGCGGTGTCCCTGTCGACCGTGCTGAGCATTCCCTACGTCCTGGACCGCCTGGTGCCGCAGCTGGCGGCGGCGGTGGACGGCAAGCCCGCCACGAAGGTCGGGCAGCCGGCGTCGTGACGCGGACGAGGAGGGGGGTGGGTCCCGGACCGGGATTCACCCCCCTCCTCGTTCTCACCGGTCAGGAGCCGTCGATCAGGCTCTTGGGGCGCAGGTCCGTCCAGTGGGTCTCGATGTGGTCCAGGCATTCCTGCCGGGCGGCGGGGCCGTGGACGACCGTCCAGCCCGCGGGGACGGCCGCGAAGTCGGGCCACAGGCTGTACTGGCCCTCGTCGTTGACGAGGACGAAGTAGACACCGTCGGGGTTCTCGAACGGGTTGCTCATGTCAGCGGGTCCTTAGCCTTTCGGTCTGTTCGGTCTGTTCGGTCTGCGTGGGTGGGTGCGGTGCGGGCCGTCAGTCGCGTTCCTCCGCGCGTCGTACCAGGGCCTCCAGCGCGCGGAACCAGGTCTCGGCCAGCGCCCGTACCGCGTCCTCGGTGAGGAGGTCGGCCGCGTACGCCCAGTGGGCGCCGAGTTCCGGGCCTTCGGGGCGGTCCTCGGTGAGGGCGTTGAGGGTGAGGGCGTGCGACATCGGCATGCCGGGGTCGGCGTCGAGGTCGGCGGCGGACTCCTCGGCGGCGTAGGACCAGTCGGCGTCCGCGGGCCGGTCGAAGCGGCCCATGTAGTTGAACTCGATCTGCGGTTCGCCGAGTTCGGCGAGGAGCGGCCCGGTCACGGGGTGGAGATGGCGCAGCAGGCCGTGGCCGACACCGGCCGCGGGGAGATTGCCGAGGTGCTCCCGGATCCGGGCCACCGCCTCGTCCAGCGCGGCCCCGCCCCCGAGCGTGTCCAATCCGGCCGTGCCCGGGTCGAGCCGTACCGGGACCACGCTGGTGAACCAGCCGACCGTACGGGACAGGTCGGCGTCGCCCGCGATCTCCTCCTCACGGCCGTGGCCCTCCAGGTCGACCAGGACCGGGCCGCCGGCGCTCCGGGCGCCCAGCGTGCGGGCCCGCCAGTCACCGACGGCCAGGGCGAACGCGGTGAGCAGGACGTCGTTGACGCTCGCCCCGAAGGCGGCCGGGGCCCGGCTGAGCAGCGGCCCGGTGACAGCGGCGGGCAGGGTCAGCGAGAGGTAGCGGGTCCGCGCGACCGTGTCCCGCGCGGGGTCCAGGGGGCGGGCCAGAGGCAGTCCGGCGCCCTCGGCGAGGACGGACGTCCACCACGGCAGCTCGTCCTCGGCCGCGGGGTCGGTGGCGCGGGCGCCGAGCAGCCGCGACCAGCGGCCGAACGACAGCTCCACCGGGGCCGGTTCGGGGGTTCGGCCGCCGCGGACGGCCGCCCAGGCGGTGGCCAGGTCGGGCAGCAGCACCCGCCAGGAGACGCCGTCGATCACCAGGTGGTGGACGAGGAGCAGCAGCCGCCCGGGACGGCCGGGACCGGCGTCGAACCAGACGGCCCGCACCATCGCCCCGGTGTCGGGGTCGAGTTCCGCCAGGGCCGTACGCGCGTGGCGGGCGATGGCGTCCCGCAGTGCGGACTCGTCGGCCACGGCGTCGCGTACGTCGACCCGGGCGAGCCAGGTCCGCACGTCGGTGTCGGGCGCGGCCGGCACCCACAGGGCGGCCTGTGGTGCGCGGACGAGCCGGGCACGGAGCATGTCGTGCCGGGCGGCGAGCGCCCCGAGCACGCTCAGCAGGCCGGGTCCGGTGAGGTCGGCGGGGGTGCGGATCAGGGCCGCCTGGTGGTAGGCGGCGATCGGGCCGCCGCGGTCGATCAGGGCCCGCATGATCGGGGTGAGCGGGACGCTGCCGGTGCCGTCGTCGTGCGTGGCGTGCCGTTCGCCGGCTCCCAGCGGGACGGCGACGGCGGCGAGGCCCGCGACCGTGCGGTGCCGGAAGACCTGGCGGGGCGTGATCCGCAGGCCGCCGGAGCGGGCCCGGGCGACGAGTTGCATGGCGACGATGCTGTCGCCGCCGTAGGCGAAGAAGTCGTCGTCCGTGCCGACGGCCGCGGCGGGCAGCCCGAGGGTGTCGGCGAACAGGTCGCGCAGGGTGTGCTCGGTGTCGTTCTCCGGGGCCCGGCCGCCGCCCGCCGCGGTGAAGTCGGGGGCGGGCAGGGCGGCCCGGTCGAGCTTGCCGTTGGACAGCAGCGGCAGCCGCTCCAGCACGACCACGGCGGCCGGGACCATGTAGTCGGGCAGGACGGCCGCGGCATGGGCGCGCAGTTCGGCGCCGGCCGCGTCGGCCGACACCGCGTAGGCGATCAACTGCCGTACGCCGGGGCGGTGTTCGCGGGTCACGACGACGCTCCGCACGACTGCCGGATGGGTGTCCAACGCGGCCTCGATCTCGGCGGGTTCGACCCGGTAGCCGCGGATCTTCACCTGGTCGTCGCTGCGGCCGGCGAACTCCAGAAGTCCCTCCTCGGTCCAGCGGGCCAGGTCGCCGGTGCGGTACATCCGCTCCCCCGGGTTGCCGAAGGGGTCCGCGACGAAGCGTTCGGCGGTCAGTGACGGGCGGCCCAGGTAGCCGCGGGCCAGGCCCGGCCCGGAGAGGTACAGCTCGCCGGTGACGCCGGGCGGGACCGGGCGCAGCGCGGTGTCCAGGACGTAGGCGCGGGAGTGGTGGACGGGGCGTCCGACGACCGGGCGGGCGCTGTCGCGGACCCGGCCGACGAGGGCGTCCACGGTGGCCTCGGTGGGACCGTAGAGGTTGACGGCCTCGGTGTCCGGGAGGGCGGCAAGCCGGTGCCACAGCGACTCGGGCACGGCCTCGCCGCCGAAGCCGACCAGTGCCAGCGGGCAGCGGCCGTCCGGGCCGATCAGCCCGCTGTCCGCCATCCGGGCGAGCAGGGACGGCGTGACCTCGACGAAGTCGATGCCCTGGTCACGGACGAACGCGGTGAGGAGCTCGGGGTCGCGGCGCGTCTCGTCGTCCGCGATGTGCAGCGCGTGCCCGTCCAGGAGCCACAGTTGCGGCTGCCAGGAGGCGTCGAAGGAGAACGACCAGGCGTGCCCGATGCGCAGGTGCCGTCGTCCGGTGCGTTCCCTGGCCAGGTCGTGCAGGTCGTGGCGGTGGCTGTGGAAGAGGTTGGCGACACCGCGCTGGGTGACGACGACCCCCTTGGGGCGGCCGGTGGAACCGGACGTGTAGATGACGTAGGCGGGGTGGTCGGGGCCGGGCGGGGTGGGCTCGGACTGCGGCAGGCCGTCCGCGGGGGCGTCCAGGAGGAGGACCGGGACCCCGGTGGCGGGCGGCAGACCGGCGGCGGTGTCCGTCGTGGCGAGGAGCAGCGCCGGGCGGGCGTCGGCGAGCGTCGCGGCCAGCCGGGCCTCGGGCAGGTCGGGATCGAGGGGCAGATAGGCGGCGCCCGCCTTCATCACCGCGAGGATCGCGGCGATGTGGCCGGCGGTGCGGGGCAGCGCGAGCGCCACGATCCGCTCGGGTCCGGCGCCGTGCCCGGCCAGCGTCCGCGCCAACTCGGAGCTTCGGGCGTCGAGTTCGGCGAACGTCCAGGTGGTGCGGCCGTCGGTGACAGCGACCGCGTCCGGGGTGGCGGCGGCCTGTGTGGCGAACAACGCCGGTACCGTGCCCGGTCGTTCGGACGTCGGGAGTGCGTTGTCGTTCCAGGTCTCCAGGACGGCGTACCGGTCGGCGGAGCCGAGCAGCTCCAGCCGGCCGACGGGACCGTCCGGGTCGGCGGCCATGCCGGTGAGGAGTGCGGTCAGGGCGTCGGTGATCCGTCGTACGGTGGCCGCCTCGAACAGGTCGGGGCGGAACTCGGCGGTCAGCCGCAGCCGTTCGGCGGGTTCGACGGCCCAGGCCAGTGGATAGTGGGTGGAGTCCGCGTGGTCGCGGACGGTGACGCGCGGCGCGTCCCCGGTCCCCTCGTCGTCCTCGGCCACCGGGTAGGACTCGAACACCAGCAGGGTGTCGAAGAGTTCGCCCAGTCCGGCGGCGCGCTGGATGTCGGCGAGTCCGAGGTGCTGGTGGGCGATGAGCCGGGACTGCTCGTCCTGGAGCCGCTCCAGCAGGGCGGCCGTGCTCTCGGCTGGGCGGACCCGTACCCGTACCGGGACCGTGTTGATGAACAGGCCGATCATCGCCTCGGATCCGGCGAGTTCGGGCGAGCGGCCGGCGACGGTGGCGCCGAACACCACGTCCTCGCGCCCGGTGAGCCGGCCGAGGAGCACGCCCCAGGCCGCCTGCACCAGGGTGTTGAGGGTGACGCCCCGGCTCCTGGCGAACGCCTCCAGCTCCGCGGTGCGGCCGGCGTCCAGTTCCACGGTGTGGGTGTGCGGGACGGCGGTGGCCCGGTCGGGGTCGGCGGGCGCGAGCCGGGTGGGCTCGGCGAGACCGGTGAGGGCCTCGTTCCAGGCGGCGGTGGCCGCGGCGGGGTCCTGGGCGGCCAGCAGCCGCAGATGCGCACGGTAGGGGGCGGCCGGTGCCGGGGTGCGGCCCTCGTAGCGCGCCCACAGTTCGGCGGCCAGCAGGGGCAGCGACCAGCCGTCCAGGAGCAGGTGCTGGTGGGAGAGGACCAGCCGGTGCCGGTCCTGCCCGACCCGGGCCAGCAGCATCCGCAGCAGCGGCGGGTGTTCGAGGTCGAAGCGGCGCCGCTCCTGTTCGAGCAGCCGGGTCCAGTCCTGCGCTTCCCCGGTGAGGTCGAGCCGCCGCCACGGCAGTACGGCGGTGCGCGGTACGACGGCGACGGGCCGTCCGGAGGACAGGTGCCAAAAGCCGCCGCGCAGGTTCTCGTGGGCGTCGAGCACGGCCTGCCCGGCGGCGCGCAGCCGGTCGGGGTCCAGGGGGCCGTCGAGGTCGTAGGAGACCTGGACGGTGTAGACGTCGGGTCCCTCGTCGCCGGAGTCCAGGGCCGCGTGGAAGAGCAGGCCGGCCTGGAGCGGGGAGACGGGCAGGACGCCGGATCCGGCGGGCAGGGCGGCGAGTTCGGCACGCTCGCTGTCGGTGAGGTCGAGCAGGAGGCTCTCCTCCCGGTGTTCGGCGACGGCCGTGGCGGTCACGGTGGCCAGTCCGGCGGCCGACTTGTGCCGGAACACGTCCCGGGGGCTGAACGCCAGTCCGGCGGCGCGGGCCCGGGCGACCAGTTGCATGGCGACGATGCTGTCGCCGCCGAGGGCGAAGAAGTCGTCCTCGACGCCGACTCGTCCGAGTCCGAGCACCTCGGCGACGAGAGCGCACAGGGTCTCCTCCAGCGGGGTGCGCGGCAGGGTGTCGCCGACCTCGGCGGCGAAGTCCGGCGCGGGCAGCGCCCGGCGGTCCAGCTTGCCGTTGGGGGTGAGCGGCAGGGCGTCGAGGGTGACCACGGCGGCCGGCACCATGTGGTCGGGCAGCGACCGGGCGGTGTGGGCCCGGAGTCCGGCGGGGTCCGTGCCGGAGCCGGCGGGGACCACGTAGGCGACGAGCCGCTCGTCGCGCAGCACGACGGTGGCGTGCGCGACGCCCGGATGGGCGGCCAGCACCGCCTCGATCTCGCCGGGTTCGATCCGGAAGCCGCGCAGCTTGACCTGGTCGTCGACACGGCCGAGGTACTCCAGCTCGCCGCTCCCGCTCCAGCGGGCCAGGTCACCGGTGCGGTACATCCGCTCCCCCGGCTCGCCGAAGGGGTCCGCGACGAACCGCTCGGCGGTCAGGCCGGGACGCCCGAGGTAGCCCCGGGCCAGCTGGACGCCCGCCAGATAGAGTTCACCGCTCACGCCGGGCGGCACCGGGTTCAGGGCGCCGTCGAGGACGTAGGTCCGGGTGTTCCACACCGGGCGGCCGATCGGCACGGCGGCCGGGTCGGCGGGCACCTCGTGTGCGGTGACGTCGACGGACGCCTCCGTGGGTCCGTACAGGTTGTGCAGGCGGGTGCCCGGCAGGACCTGGTGGAAGCGGGCGGCCAGCGGGGCGGGCAGGGCCTCGCCGCTGCACATCACCTGGCGCAGCGCGGTACGGCCGGCGGCGGCCGGTTCGTCCAGGTAGGCACGCAGCATCGACGGCACGAAGTGGGCCGTGGTGATGCGCTGCCGCTCGATCAGGCCGGCCAGGTGGACCGGGTCCTGGTGGCCCTCGGGACGGGCCAGGACCAGGGTGGCGCCGGTGATCAGCGGCCAGAAGAACTCCCACACGGACACGTCGAACCCGGCGGGGGTCTTCTGCAGCACCCGGTCGTCGGCGCCGAGTCGGTAGGTGTCCTGCATCCACAGCAGCCGGTTGACGATGCCCGAGTGCGTGACGGCGACGCCCTTGGGGCGGCCGGTGGAGCCGGAGGTGTAGATGACGTAGGCGGGACGGCGGGGGTCGTAGGCGGTGGGCAGGGGTGCGTGGGCCGGCTCGGCGGGGGTGCCGCCGGCGTCGACCGTGAGGCGGGGGACGCCGGTGCCGGGGAGGGCGACGCCTTCGGTGGTGACCAGGCAGACCGGGCGCGCGTCGGTGAGCGTGTACGCGAGCCGCTCGGCCGGGTAGCCGGTGTCCAGGGGCAGGTAGGCGGCGCCCGCGCGGTGCGCGGCGAGCAGCGTCACCACGAGTGCCGGGGAGCGCGGCAGGGCGACGGCGACCGTCGCCTCGGCTCCCGCCCCGTGCGCGGCGAGGGTGTGGGCCAGCCGCTCGACGCGCCGGTCGAGTTCGGCGTAGGTGAGCGAGGTGTCCTCGAAGACGACCGCCGTGGCCGTGGGGGTGCGGGCGGCCTGTGCGCGGAACAGCTCGGGCAGGGTGAGGTGGGGGACGTCGTGGCGGGTGTCGTTGAACTCGGTGAGGACCAGGGCGCGTTCGGCGTCGCGCAGCACGTCGAGGGTGGCGACGCGGCGGCCGGGGTCGGCGGCGACCTGTTCGAGGAGCGACTCCAGCCGGAGGGCCAGGGCCTCGGCGGTGGCGGGGTCGAACAGGTCGGCGCTGTACTCGATCCAGCCCTGGATGCCGTTGCCCTCGCCCTGCTCGACGAAGTCGAAGCTGAGGTCGAACTTGGCGCCGTCCTGGCCCACGGTCTCCCGGCGGGCCGTGAGGCCGGGCAGGACGGGTCCGGTGCGCTGCCCGGCCAGGTGGACGACCATCACCTGGAACAACGGGTGCCGGGCGAGGGAGCGTTCGGGGTTGAGGGCCTCCACCAGCCGTTCGAAGGGCAGGTCCTGGTGCTCGTAGGCGGCCAGGTCGGTCTCCCGGACGCGGGCCAGCAGTTCGGCGAAGGTGGGATCGCCGGACAGGTCGGTGCGCAGGACCAGGGAGTTGACGAAGAAGCCGACGAGGTCGTCGAGTGCTTCGTCGCCGCGCCCGGAGACGGGGGCGCCGAGCGGGATGTCCTCGCCGGCGCCGAGCCGGTGCAGCAGCGCGGCCACGGACGCCTGGGCGACCATGAACATGCTGACGCCGTGGTCGCGGGCGAGGGCCCGCAGCGCGGCTTCCAGGCGGGGCGGGACGGTGAAGCCGACGGTGCCGCCGCGGCCGCTGGACTCGGCGGGGCGCGGCCGGTCCACGGGCAGGTTCAGTTCCGCCGGGAGCCCGGCCAGGGTGTCCTTCCAGTGGGCCAGCAGATCGGCGCCGGTGGCCTCCAGCAGGTCGCGCTGCCAGAGCGTGTAGTCGGCGTAACTCGCGGGCAGCGGAGCCCACTCGGGGCCGCGGCCGGCGGTCCGGGCCGCGTAGGCGGCGGAGAGGTCGGCGAGCAGCGGCCGGTCGGACCACTCGTCGGTTGCGATGTGGTGCAGGACGAGCAGCAGCACCTGTTCCCGCGGTGTGCCGGTCTCGAACAGTGCGGCCCGCAGGGGGAGTTCACGCGCGAGGTCGAAGGGGCGGGCGGCCTCGGCGGCCGGCTCGGTGTGCTGCCCGGTGCCGAGCCGCACGCGGCCCTCGGCGGGGTCCAGCACCCGCTGGTACGGCACCCCGTCCACCGCCGGGAACACGGTCCGCAGCGGCGCGTGGCGGGCGACGACGTCGTTGAGGGCGGCTTCGAGGGCGGCCCGTTCCAGCTCGCCGGTGAGACGCCAGGCGGCGGGGATGTTGTACGCGGGGTTGGGGCCCTCCACCTGGTCGAGGAGCCACAGCCGGTGCTGGGCGGAGGACAGCGGCAGCCGCTCGGGGCGCGGCCGTGCGCTGTCCAGCGCGGGCCGGCCGACGGCCCGGCCCGCGTCGAGACGGGCCGCGAGCCGGGCCGGGGTCGGCGCGTCGAAGACCGTACGCAGCGAGACCTCTCCCCCGAGCGCCGCGCGGACCCGGCCGACCAGGCGCATGGCGACCAGTGAGTGGCCGCCGAGGGCGAAGAAGTCGTCGTCGGGACCGACCTGTCCGACGCCGAGCACGGCGGCGAACTCCGCGCACAGCAGTTCCTCGCGCGCGGTGCGCGGCGGCCGCCCGCCGGCACTCGCGGCGGCCGTCGGGCCGGGGGCGGGCAGGGCGGCGGTGTCGAGCTTGCCGTTGACCGTGCGGGGCAGTGCGCCGAGGGCGACGAAGGCGGCGGGCACCATCGGCGCCGGCAGCGCGGCCACGGCATGGGCGCGCAGTTTGGCCGGGTCGGGCACCTGCCCGCTCGTCCGGTCCCCGACGACGTAGGCGACCAGGCGGGGTGAGCCGGGCCGGTCCTCGCGGACGACGACGGCCGCGGCGGCGACGGCGGGGTGGCCGACGAGCACGGCCTCGACCTCGCCGGGTTCGATCCGGAAGCCGCGCAGCTTGACCTGGTCGTCGGCGCGGCCGAGGAAGACGAGGGTGCCGTCGGGCCGGCGGCGCACCAGGTCGCCGGTGCGGTACATGCGCGCGCCGGGCGTGGCCGCGTACGGGTCGGCGACGAACCGCCCGGCGGTCAGGCCGGGACGGCCCAGGTAGCCGCGGGCCAGTCCCTCGCCCGCGAGGTACAGCTCGCCGGGCACCCCGGCGGGGGTGGGCCGCAGCCTGTCGTCGAGGACATGGGCGCGGATGTTGTCCAGCGGGGCGGCCCAGTCGGCGGCCTGGCCGGTGCCCGGGGCGTGGTGCCAGCCGTAGGCGTCGACCGCGCACTCGGTGGGTCCGTACAGGTCGTGCACGGCGGTGTCGGGCAGGGCGGTCAGGCGCCGCCACAGGGCGGGCGGGGTGGCCTCTCCGCCGACGGCGACGACGGCCGGGACCGGGCCGGTGCCGTCGGCCGCGAGGAAGCCATGGTGCAGCAGTTCGCGCAGATAGGTGGGGGTGAGGTCGACGAAGTCGATGTCCGAGTCGGCGAGCCGGCGCAGCAGGGCCGCGGGGTCGAGCATGGTCGGCTCGTCCACGACGTGCAGTTCGTGCCCGGCGAGGAGCCACAGCAGCGGTTCCCAGGAGCCGTCGAAGCTGAAGGAGGCGGCGTGGATCGCGCGCAGCGTCTCCCGCCCGGTGTCGCGGACGGCGGGCTCGATCAGGTCGCGCAGATGGGCTGCGTAGAGGTTGCCCAGTCCGCGGTGGGTGCCGATGACGCCCTTGGGGCGGCCCGTGGAGCCGGAGGTGTAGATGGTGTACGCGGCCTGGAGCGGGTGCGGGGCCGGGGCGGTGCGGGCCGGGGCGGCCACCGGCCATGGCTCGTCGAGGAGCAGCCGTGGTACCGCCGGGGCGTCCGGAAGGCGCACGGCGAGCGCGGAGGTGGTGAGCACGCACGCCGGGGCCGCGTCGGTGAGCATGAACTCCAGGCGCTCCGCCGGGTGTTCGGGGTCGAGGGGAAGGTAGGCGGCGCCCGCGGCGAGGACGCCGAGGAGCGCGGGCACCATCTCCTGGCGGGGCAGGGCGAGTCCGACGACCGTGCCGGGACCGGCGCCGTGGGCGCGCAGCCGTTGCGCCAGCGCCTGGACGTGTCCGTGGAGTTCGGCGAACGTGGTGCGGCGCGGGGTGCCGGACGGGCCGGTGACCAGGGCCGTACGGGCGGGGTGGCGGCAGGCGGTGTCGGCGAGGATCTCGGGGACGGAGCGGGTCTCCACCGGGTGCGCGGTGTCGTTCCAGGCGCCGGTGGCGTTCGCCAGCTCGTCCGGCGTCAGGATGTCCAGGTCCGCGAGCGGGGCGTCCGGGGTGCGGGCGGCCCGGTCGAGGAGGAGGACGAGCCGCTCGGCGAGCAGCGCGGCCGTCCCGGGGTCGGCGAGGTCGGTGGCGTACTCCAGCAGGAGCGTGATGCGGCCGGAGACGTCGGACTCGTCGACGAAGGTGAAGTCGAGGTCGAACTTGGCGGTGCCGGTGGCCATGTCGTACCAGTCGGCGGGCAGTCCGAGCAGGGTGTCCGGCTCGCCGTCGGGCCGGTGGTGGTAGCCGAGCATGACCTGGAAGAGGGGGTTGCGTCCGGCGGCGCGGGGCGGGTTGACGGCCTCCACCACCCGGTCGAAGGGCACGTCCTGGTGCTCGAAAGCGGCCAGTGACGACTCCCGCACCCGGGCCAGCAGCTGACGGAAGGTCAGTTCTTCGCCGTCGGCACTGGAGAGGTCCGTGCGCAGGACGAGGGTGTTGACGAAGAAGCCGACCAGGTCGTCCAGTCCGCTGTCGGTGCGGCCGGCGATGGGGGCGCCCAGCGGGATGTCGTCGCCCGCTCCGAGCCGGTGCAGCAGGGCGGCGGTGGCCGCCTGGAGCAGCATGAACATGCTGGTGCCGGTGGCGGTGGAGAGATCGCGCAGGGCTCGGCCGGTGTCCGCGGGCACCGCCCGGCGTACGGTGCCGCCGCGGCCGGAGGGCTCGGCCGGGCGGGTCCGGTCCAGGGGCAGGGCCAGTTCCGCGGGGGCGCCGCGCAAGGTCTCGGTCCAGTAGGTGAGTTGCCGATCCCCGAACAGGTCGAGGAGGCGGTCCTGCCACAGGGTGTAGTCGGCGTACTGCACGGGCAGCGGCGCCCAGTCCGGGGCCGTGTCCGCGCGGCGGGCCGCGTAGGCGGTGTCGAGGTCGGCGAGGAAGGGCCGGTCGGACCACTCGTCGGTGGTGATGTGGTGCAGGACGACGGCCACCACGTGCTCGTCAGCGCCGAGCCGGAACACCTGGCAGCGCAGCGGGAGTTCGGCGGTGAGGTCGAAGGGGCGGCGCTGGGCGGCCTCGATCAGCGCGGGCAGGTCTTCCTCACGGGCGTCGGTGACGGTGAGGGCCGGCTCCGCCTCGCCGGCCGGGACGATCCGCTGGTACGGCTCCGAATCGTGGGCGGGGAACACCGTGCGCAGGGCCTCGTGGCGGCCCGCCACGTCCCGCAGGGCGGCACGCAGGGCCTCGGTGTCGAGGTCCCCGCGCAGCCGCAGGACCAGCGGGAAGTGGTAGGCGACGCCGCTGCCGGTGATCTGTTCGACGAGCAGCATCCGGCGCTGGGCCGGGGACAGCGGGATGCGGTCGGGGCGGTCGGTCACCGCGGTGACGGGCGGCCGGGCCGGGCCGGCGGCACCGACCCGGGCGGCGAGCCGGGCCGGGGTGGGCGCCTCGAAGAGGTCACGGATGGCGAGTTCGGCGCCCAGCTCGGTGCGGGCCCGGCTGACCAGGCGGGTGGCGAGCAGCGAATGGCCGCCCAGGTCGAAGAAGTTGTCCTCGGCGCCGGCCGCCGGCAGCCCCAGCACCTCCGCGAACAGGCGGCACAGCACCTCTTCCTGCGGGGTGCGGGGGCCGCGCCCGCCGCCGAGGGCGACGGCGGGTTCGGCCTCGGGCAGGGCCCGGACGTCGAGCTTGCCGTTGGCGTTCATGGGCAGGCCGTCGACGGTGACGAAAGCGGCCGGGACCATGTACGCGGGCAGCTCACGGCCGAGGTCCTCGCGCAGCCTGCGGACCAGGGCGCTGGTCTCGCGGGCCGCGGTGGGGTCGTTGGCGTAGGGTCCGCTGCCGCCGCCGGGGCGAAACAGGCCGTCGGTGAGGCGGTGTTCGGCGGGCTCGCCGGTGAGGAAGACGGCGTCGTACGTGCCGGTCCGTGCCGACCAGGTGGTCAGCACCCGGTGTCCGGCGGCCGCGCCGAGCGCGTGCAGGGTCTCGGGGTCGACGCCGTCCTCGGCGGTCCGGCCGTCCGGGATGCCGGTCACGCGCAGGGCCGCGGGCCGCTCGGCGCGCGAGCGGTCGCCTCGCCGGCCGGCCGGCCCGGAACCGGCCGACAGGAGCCGGCCGACGGCTTCGGAGGTCCAGCCGCCGCGGGCGAGTTCACCCACGGTGTGGGCGGTGGTCCATTCGACCGTCGGGGCTTCGCCCAGCCGCACGTCTGGCTCACCCGCGTACAGGACGACGTCGTAGCGGTGCCGGGTCAGTTCGTTGTGGTGCCGGCCGCGCTTGGTGCGCAGGTCGACGCCGTGGCCGAGGGTGGTGAAGAAGTCGGGGTCGACCAGGAGTTCCTTCTCCAGGCGCAGCCCGCGTTCCACGGCCCGCTCCAGCTCGTCGTCCGCCGTGCCCCGCGCGTGCTGGATCTCGGTGTGGAAGGTGCGGGCGAGCCGCAGGTTGCGGACGTCGCCGATGAAGAGGGCACCGCCGGGTGCGAGCAGCGCCATGGCGCCGTCGATGACCGAGGCGAGGTACTCGATGCTCGGGAAGTACTGGATGACGGAGTTGACGACGATCGTGTCGAAGTAGTCGGCGGGCAGGCCGCCGAGATCGTCGGCGGGACGGCAGCGCAGCTCGACCCTGGCCGCCAGCTCCGGGTCCCCGGCGCGCAGTTCGGCGCCGATCTTCCGGATGACGGGGGCGGCGAGGTCGGTCGCCCAGTAGGCCTCGGCCTCCGGGGCGAGCCGGGAGAGCAACAGGCCGGAGCCGACGCCGATCTCGAGGACGCGGCGCGGGTTCAGCGAGCGGATACGGGCGAGGGTGGCCTCGCGCCACTCGTGCATCTGCTCGAAGGGGATGGGCTGTCCGTCGTAGGAGCTGTCCCAGCCGTCGTACTGCTCGGTGAAGACGGCGGTGCCGATCTCCTCGTACTCGTCGGAGTAGATCTCCCGCCACTCCCCGACCTGTGCGGCCTCGGCGGCGGTGCGTTCGCCGGTGCCGGCGCCGGACGGCACGACATAGCCGACGAGGCGTTCGTCGCGGACCACCACGGCGGCCTGGGAGACCAGGGGGTGGCGGCTCAGGGCGGTCTCGATCTCGCCGGGTTCGACGCGGTAGCCGCGGATCTTGACCTGGTCGTCGGTGCGGCCGAGGAAGTCGAGGTTGCCGTCGGGGCCCCGCCGCACCAGGTCGCCGGTGCGGTACATGCGCTCGCCGGGCACGCCGAACGGGTCGGCGACGAACCGTTCGGCGGTCGGGCCCGGCCGGTCGAGGTAGCCGCGGGCCAGGCCGATGCCGGCGACGTACAGCTCGCCGGGCACGCCCTCGGGCACCGGCCGCAGCCAGGAGTCCAGGATGTGGGCGCGAGTGCCGCGGATCGGCTTGCCGACGGTCGGGGTGGCGCTGTCGAGGGTGCCGCCGCCGAGGGTGTTGATGGTGTACTCGGTGGGCCCGTACAGGTTGTAGCCGTAGGTGCCCTCGGTGTCGCGCAGGGCCGTCCAGACGGTCTCCGGGACGGCTTCGCCGCCGAGCAGCACCAGCGGCGGGACGTGGCCCTCCAGCAGGCCCTGCTCGATGAGGAGCCGGGCGTAGGTGGGGGTCACGTTGACGACGTCGACGCGGTGGTGTCGGCAGTAGGCGACCAGCGCCTCGGCGTCGCGCCGCAACTCCTCGTCGCACACGTGCACTTCGTGGCCCTCGACCAGCCAGAGCAACTCCTCCCACGACATGTCGAAGGCGAAGGACACGGTGTGCGCGATCCGCAGCCGCCGGCCACCGGCCGCCGCGATGGCTGGTCCGAAGATCTCCTTCTGGTGGTTGAGCTGCATGTTCGTCAGTCCCCGGTAGGGGGTGACGACGCCCTTGGGGCGGCCGGTGGAACCGGAGGTGTAGATGACGTAGGCGGGGTGTTCGAGGCTGAAACGGCGGTGCACGGGGGTGTCCGGCAGCCCGGCCAGCTCCCCCTCGGTGTCCGGGTCGTCGAGCAGTACCCGGGTCATGTCGCCCTCCAGCGTGGCCGATACGGCCGTGTTGCTGAGCAGCAGCAGCGGGCGGGCGTCGGCCAGCGTCAGGGAGAGCCGGTCGGCCGGGTGGTCCAGCTCCAGCGGCAGATAGGCGGCGCCCGTGCGCAGTACGGCGAACAGGGCGACGACCATGTCGAGGGAGCGCGGCAGGGCGAGGGCGACGACCCGCTCGGGGCCCGCGCCGCGCTCCGTCAGCAGCCGGGCCATGCGGTTGACGGCGGCGTCGAGTTCGGCGTAGGTCAGGGTGCGCTCGCCGAAGACCAGGGCGCGGGCGTCCGGGGTGCGGGCGGCCTGGGCTGCCAGCAGGTCGGCGATGGTGTCCTCGGGGTCCGCGACCCGCCCGGCGGCCCACTCCTCGCGCAGCGCCGCGTGTTCGGCGGGCAGCAGCGGGTCCAGGGAGCCGACGGGGGCCGTCAGGTCGGCGGTGAGGCGGTCCAGGAGCAGGGCGAAGCGGTCCAGGAGGTCCTGCGCGCGGTCCGCGGGGACGAGATCGGGCCGGTGGGTGAGGGTGAGCGCGATCCGGTGACCCGGGGTGACGACGAGGTTGGCCGGGTAGTGGGTGGCGTCGACGTTGGCGACGGCGGTGGCGCCGTGCCGGGTGCGCAGCCGCGCCAGCCGGTCCTCGGTGTCGTTGTTGCGGAGCACGAACAGGGTGTCGAAGAGCTTGCGGTGCCCGGTCTCGGCCTGGAGCACGCCGAGGCTGAGGTGTTCGTACGGCATCAGGTCGAGCCGCTCGCCCTGGATGCGGCGGAGCAGGCCGAGGACCGGCTCGGCGGGGTCGAACACGATCCGGGTCGGGACCGTGTTGAGGAACAGGCCGATGATGTTCCCGACGTCGTGGACCTCGCTGGGCCGGCCGGCCACCGTCGTGCCGAACACGATGTCGGGGCGGCCGGTGGCGGAGGCGAGGGTGAGGCCCCAGGCCGCGTTGAGCAGGGTGTTCAGGGTGAGGCCGTGGGCGCGGCCGGTCTCCCGCAGCCGGTCGCCGAGTGCGGCGCTCAGGCGTACCCCGAGCTGCTCGGGGATGACCGGTTCGAGGCCGTCCGCGGCCGTCGGCGCGAGCAGGGTGGGCTCCTCCAGGCCGCCCAGGGCGGTGCGCCAGGCGGCGGTGGCGGCGGCGTCGTCCTGCTGGTCCAGCCAGGTCAGGTAGTCCCGGTAGCTGCCGGGCGCGGCCAGTGCTCCGGCGTCGCCGCCGGTCTCGTACAGCGCGAACAGTTCGTCGAGGAGGAGCCAGGCCGACCAGCCGTCCCAGAGGATCAGGTGGCGGCCGACGACCAGCCGGTCGCCTCGCTCGGCGCCGAGGCGGAGCAGGAGCAGCCGGAACAGCGGGGGCGCGGCCAGGTCGAACCGCCGGTTGCGCTCGGCGTCGGTCAACTCCCGCACACAGAGGTCCTGTTCGGCCGCCGAGAGGTGGGCGAGGTCGACCTCCGTCAGCGGGATGCCCGGGTCCTCGACGATGAACTGCACCGGCCGGTCGAGGCCTTCGCTGGTGAAGCCGGCGCGCAGGCCGGGGTTGCGGTCGAGCAGCGTGCGGACCGCGGCGCGCAGCCGGGCCGTGTCCAGCCGGGTGGCGAAGTCGAAGGTCTCGTGGACGGTGTAGACGTCCAACGCGCCCTGGTCATAGGCCGAGTGGAAGAACAGGCCCTCCTGGAGGGGGGCCAGCGGCCAGACGTCGGCGACGGCCGCCGGGGCGGCGAGGGCGCGGACGCGGGCCTGCTCGGCGTCGGTGAGGGGGAAGGCGGCGGCCGAAGTGGCGGCCGTGGCGGTGCCGGTGTTGGCCGCGAGGGCGGCGGGCGTGCGGTGGGTGAACACGTCGCGCGGGCTGAGGCCGAGGCCGGCGGCCCGGGCCCGGCTCGCGACACCGATGGAGCTGATGCTGTCGCCGCCGAGCCGGAAGAAGTCGTCGTCCGGGCCGACGTCGGCGATGCCGAGGACGCCCGCGAAGATGTCGGTGAGCTGCCGTTCCAGGGGGCCGGCGGGCTCGCGGCGGGCGGCGCGTCCGGCCTCGGGAGCGGGGAGTGCGGCTTGGTCGAGCTTGCCGCTCGGGGTGAGCGGCAGGTCGTCGAGGACGACATACGCCTCCGGGACCAGGGGGGCGGGCAGCGCGTCCGCGAGCGCGGCACGCAGTTCGGCCGGGTCGGCGACGGCACCGGCGGCCGGGACCGCGTAGGCGACCAGGCGCTGGTCGCGGACGACGACGGCACCGCGCGCCACCGCCGGGTGCCCGGTCAGCGCGGCCTCGATCTCGCCGGGTTCGATCCGGTTTCCGCGCAGCTTGACCTGCCGGTCGGTACGGCCCAGGTAGTCGAGGGTGCCTTCCGGGCGGCGGCGCACCAGGTCACCCGTGCGGTACATCCGGGCGCCTGGGGTGGCCGCGTACGGGTCGGCGACGAAGCGGTCGGCGGTGAGCGCGGGGCGCCGGTGGTAGCCGCGGGCCAGCTGGACGCCGGTCAGGTACAGCTCGCCGGGGACGCCGTCGGGCACCGGGCGCAGGCCGGAGTCCAGCACGCGCAGGCCGGTGTTCCACACGGCCCGGCCGATGGGCACGGTGGTGTCGGGTGCGCCGTCGAAGGTGTGGTGGGTCACGTCGACGGCGGCCTCGGTGGGGCCGTACAGGTTGTGCAGCGGGACGCCGGTCAGCTCGTGCCAGCGGGCCGCCGCCTGTCCGGGCAGCCCTTCGCCGCTGCTGAGGACCCGGCGCAGGCTGCCCGCCCACGCGGGGTCCGCGGTGACCTCCTCGGAGGCGAGGAACGCCTCCAGCATGGACGGGACGAAGTGCGCCGTCGTCACGTTCTCGGCCCGGATCAGCCGGGCGAGGTAGGCGGGGTCACGGTGCCCGTCGGGGGCGGCGAGGACGACGGCGGCGCCCTCGTGCAGCGCCCAGAAGAACTCCCAGACACTGACGTCGAAACTCGCCGGTGTCTTCTGCAGCACCCGGTCGTCGGCGCCGAGCCGGTAGGCGCCCTGCATCCAGGCGAGCCGGTTGCCGATGGCGCGGTGCGTGACGACGACGCCCTTGGGGCGGCCGGTGGAGCCGGAGGTGTAGATCAGGTAGGCGGGGTGGTCGGGGGTGAGCGGCACGCCCCGGGGTGCGTCCGGAAGGTCCGCGCCCTCCTCGCCCCCCTCCGCGTACAGGATGTCCAGGCCGTCCGGGTCCGGCAGGCGTACGGCGTCCCGGGCGGTGGTGACGACGGTCCGGGCGCCGGAGTCGCTGAGCATGTACGCGATGCGGTCGGCCGGGTAGTCGAGGTCGACGGGCAGATAGGCGGCGCCCGCCTTGAGCACGCCGAGCAGGGCCACCATCAGTTCCGCCGAGCGCGGCACGGCGACGGCGACGAACTGCTCGGGTCCGGCTCCCCGGGCCCGCAGCCGTCGGGCCAACGCTTCGGCGCGGGCGTCGAGTTCGGCGTAGCTGAGGGTGGTGTCCGCGAAGACGACGGCGGTGGCGCCGGGGGTGCGGGCGGTCTGCGCGGCGATGGCGTCGGGCAGGGTGACCGCGGGCACGGTGTGCCGCTCGCCCTCGGGGTGGGTCCGCTCGGCCGGGGTGCGCAGGTCGAGGGCGGCCACCGGACGGGCGGTGTCGTCGGCGAGGGCGTCCAGGACCAGGGTGAGCCGGCCGGCGAGGAGCCCGGCGGCGTCGGCGGAGAGCCGGCCGGTGTGGTGCTTGAGGCGCAGGTCGAGTCGGCGGCCGGGCTTGACGATCAGGGCCAGCGGATAGTGCACGGCGTCGTGGAAGGCGTGCCCGGTCAGCCGGATGGTGCCGGTGGGGTCGGTGAGGTTCGAGTCGGCGGGGTAGTTCTCGAACACCACGAGGGTGTCGAAGAGTTCGCCGCCGCCCGGGTGTCCGGCGGCCCGCTGGATCTCGGCGAGGCCGAGGTGCTGGTGGTCCAGAAGGGCGCTCTGCTCCCGCTGGAGCCGTTCCAGGACGGCGCCGAGGGTGTCGGCGGGCGTCCAGCTGAGCCGGGTGGGCAGGGTGTTGATGAAGAGGCCGACCATCGACTCGATGCCCGGCACGGCGGCGTCACGGCCGGAGACGGTGGTGCCGAACAGCACGTCCTGGCGGCCGGTGAGGCCGGCCAGCAGCAGGCCCCAGGCGGCCTGGACGACGGTGCCGAGGGTGACGCCGTGCTCACGGGCACGGGCGGTGAGGCGGGCGGTGGTGCGCTCGGGCAGCTCGATGCGGATCTGGGCGGGCTCGATCGGCCCGGTGGCGGGGGTCTCGACCAGGCGGGTGGGCTCGTCGATCCCGGCCAGGGCGGATCGCCAGGCGTGCCGGGCGGCCTCGCGGTCGGCGCGGGCGATGCGGGCCAGATGGCCGCGCAAAGGTGCGACTTCCGGCAGCGCGGTGGGCTCGGCGCCGTACAGGGCGAGGAGTTCGCGGTGCAGGACGGGCAGCGACCAGCCGTCGGCGACGATGTGGTGGAAGGTCAGGACCAGTCGGCCGCGGTCCGGGGCGAGGCGGACCAGGGCGCAGCGCACCAGCGGCGGGTGGGCGAGGTCGAAGCGGCGGGCGCGCTCGTCGGCGGCGACGGCCTCGGCGAGTCCCGCACGGACGGCGGGATCCTGGGCGGCGAGGTCGACCTCGCGCCACGGCACGTCGAGGCCGGTGGCGACGATCTGGACGGGGCGGTCGCCCGGGAGCCGGCGGAAGCAGGCCCGTAGCGGGGCGTGCCGGTCGAGCAGCCGCCGGGCGGCCTGCCGGAGCAGGTCGCCGTCGACGGGTCCGGCGAGTTCGATCACCTGCTGGACCACGTAGGCGTCGTGCTCGCCGCCGTCCACCAGGGCGTGGAAGTAGAAGCCCTCCTGGAGCGGGCCGAGCGGCAGGACCTCGGCGACGGTGAGCGGGTTCTGGCCCTGGAGCGCCGCGAGTTCCTCGGCGGTCGGGGCGTCCCAGGGCAGCTCGGCGGTGTCCTCGGTGCTCGCGTCGGCGGTGCGGGCGACGGTGGCGAGCTGGGCGACCGTACGGTGCCGGAACACGTCGCGCGAGGTCAGCTCCAGGCCGCCCCGGCGGGCCAGGACCAGTAGCTGGATGGCGACGATGCTGTCGCCGCCGAGCGCGAAGAAGTCGTCGTCGACGGTGACCGAGGACACCCGCAGGGCGCGTGCGTACAGGCCGCACAGCAGGCGTTCCCGCTCGGTGCGCGGGGCGCGGCCCGCGCTGAGCAGGCCGTAGTCCGGGACGGGCAGGGCGGCCGAGTCGAGCTTGCCGCTGGGGGTGACGGGCAGCCGGTCCAGCGGGACCAGGCCGGCCGGGACCATGTACTCGGGCAGGAACTCGGCTGCGTGCGAGCGCAGTTGGGCCATCAGCGCGCCCACGTTGCGGAACGGCGCCGGCCGGTTGGCGTGCGGGTGGTCCTGGGCGGGGCGGTAGAGCGGGCCGAGCGGGGTGTCGTCGCCGAGCGCGAACACCGCGTCGAAACTGCCGTCGTCGGCGTCCGCGGTCCAGGTGAGGGCGGCCCGCAGGCCGTGCCGGGCGGCGGTCTCGTGCACGGTCTCGGGGTCGACGCCGGGGCCGCCGGTGCGGCTGGAGTCGTCGAGGGTGCCGCGGGCATCCAGGTCGGGGGCGAGGCGGGCGTTGGGGATGCCGGTGACGCGCAGCCGTGCCGGTCGGTCCGGGGCGGTCAGCCGCTCGGCGAGGGCCTCGGGGGTGCCCAGGTCCGACCAGGGGACCTCGTTCGCGGGGTCGGTGGGGACCTCGGCCGGGTCGCCGGTGGAGGTCGTGGCGGCCGGGCGCAGGACGACGTCGTAGCGGTAGCGGGTCAGCTCGTTGTGGTGGGTGCCGCGCTTGATCCGCACCTCGGCGGTGCAGCCGTCCAGGGCCGCGAAGTAGTCCGGGTCGACGAGGAGTTCACCCTCCCAGGCGACGGCCCGGTCGACGGCGGCACGCAGGGCCTCCTTGTCGTCCGTGCCGGCCCGTGCCGTCTCGATGGCCGCGCTCAGGGTCCGCAGCAGCCGCAGGTTCCGTACGTCGCCGACGAACAGCGCGCCACCGGGCGCAAGGAGCCGGAGGGCCGAGCGAAGGACGTCGGTGAGGTAGCCGGCGCCCGGGAAGTACTGGATGACGGAGTTGACGACGATCGTGTCGAAGGTGCCCTCCGGCAGGCCGGTCAGCTCGTGCGCGGGCCGGGCCAGCAGAGTGACCCTGCCGGCCAGTTCGGGTACGGCCTCGACCTGGGCGCGCAGGGCGCGCACGGCTTCCTCGGAGAGGTCGGTGCCGACGTACCCGTCGCAGCCCGGGGCGATCCGGGACAGCAGCAGTCCGCTGCCCACGCCGATCTCCAGGACGTGGCGGGGCCGCAGTTCCCGGATCCGGTCGACGGTCGCGTCCCGCCACTCGCGCAGGTCGGCGAGGGGAATGGGCAGCCCGTCGTACATGCTGTTCCAGCCCGCGAAGTTCTCCTCGAAGCCGTCCGAACCGGCGGCGGAGTAGAGGAGTTCGTGCAGGTCCTTCCAGTCGGACACGGCCTCGTCGGCCCCGGCGGCTTCCAGGGAGGGCACGACGTAGGCGGCGAGCCGGCGGTCGCCCGGGCGGTCCTCGCGGACCACGACGGCGGCCTGGTCGACGGCGGGGTGGGCGCGCAGCACCGACTCGATCTCGCCGGGCTCGATACGGAAGCCGCGGATCTTGACCTGGCCGTCGGCCCGGCCGTGGAACTCCAGCCGCCCGTCCGCCTTCCAGCGGACCAGGTCGCCGGTGCGGTAGAGGCGCTCGCCGGGCGCGCCGAACGGGTCGGCGACGAACCGCTCGGCGGTGAGCGCGGGCCGGCCGAGGTAGCCGCGGGCGAGTCCGGCGCCGCCGAGGTACAACTCGCCCACCACACCGGCCGGTACCGGCCGCAGCCGGTCGTCCAGGACGTAGGCGCGGGTGCCGGGGTCCGGGACGCCGATGGGCACGATGGTCCCGGCCGGGGTGTCCGGATCGCACAGTCCGAGCGTGGAGTTGGTGGTGGCCTCGGTGGGGCCGTAGGCGTTGAACATCATCCGGCCGCGCGCGTACCGCCCGACCAGTTCCGGCGAGACCCGCTCGGTGCCCGCCAGCAGGGTCGCCCCGGACGGGAGCGGTACGTCCTCCGGCATGGCGGCCAGCAGCGCGGGCGGCAGGATCATGAAGGTGATGCCGTGCTCGTTCGCGTAGTCGGCGAGCGGCGCGCCGGGCACCCGGCGGTCGGCGGGTACGACGACCAGCCGCCCGCCGGAGAGCAGGCCGAGGCACAGGTCCCAGAAGGCCACGTCGAAGCTGGGCGAGGCGAACTGCAGGACCCGGCTGTGCGGGCCGATCCCGAACCGTTCGCGCTGGGTGGCGACCAGTTTGGCGACGCCGGCGTGGGAGAGCACCACGCCCTTGGGGCGGCCGGTGGAGCCGGAGGTGTAGATGACGTACGCGGCGTGTGCCACGGTCAGCCCGGCGGCGGCCGCGGGGTCGTGTTCGGGGTGGCCGGCGAGTTCGGCGCGGGTCTCCGGGGCGTCGAGGACCAGCGGGTCCTGGCCCGGTGGCAGGTCGGGGACCGTCTCGGCGGTGGTGACGAGGCAGACCGGCCGGGCGTCGTCGAGCATGTAGGCGATGCGGTCCGCCGGGTAGTCGGTGTCGACGGGCAGGTAGGCGGCGCCCGCCTTCAGCACGGCGACCTCGGCCACGATCATGTCGGCCGAGCGCGGGACGGCGAGGGCCACCACCCGCTCGGGCCCGGCCCCCCTGGCCATTAGGGCGTGCGCCAAGCGGGCCGCCCGGGCGTCGAGTTCGGCGTAGGTGAGGCGGACGTCCTCGTGGATCAGGGCCACCTCGTCGGGGCGGGCGGCCACCTGGTCGGCGAACATGCGCGGCCAGGTGAGCGCGGGCGCGCAGTGCGCGGTGTCGTTCCACTCGACGAGGATCCGGTGCCGTTCGTCCTCGCCGAGGAGGTCCAGGGCGGCGACCGGGGTGTCGGCCCGGTCGAGGGCCGCGGCGAGCAGGGTGGCGTAGTGGCCGAGGACGCGGTCGACGGTGGCGGCCTCGAAGAGGTCGGGGTCGTAGTCCGCGCGCAGTTCCCCGTCGGCCACGGACAGCGCCAGGTCCAGCGGGCCGCCCTGTTCCCAGGGCGCGCTGCCGAAGCCGGTGGCGCACAACAGGGCGCCACCGCGGCCGGGTTCGGGAGCGAGCAGCCGCAGCAGGTCGGCGGTCGGCAGCCGGTGGGCGGCCGCCTCCGCGCGGGCGGCCGTGACGCCTGCGCGGAGTTGGGCGAAGGTCAGGCCGCCGGCCACCGTGAGGCGCAGGGGGAGCCCGTCGTACGCGACGGTCATCTCGGTCGCGGCGGCGCCGCCGTAGCGGTGCAGGAGGGCGACGAAGGCGGCGAGCCGGGTCGCCTCGTCGGCGGTGGTCCGCAGCGCCGCCGTGCGGCGGCCCGGCCGGCCTCGTTCCCGCGACCGGGGCGGGTGGGGGAAGTCGTGCGGCAGCGCGGTCTCCGGTGCCGGTGCGGCGAACCTCTGCCGCCAGTACTCCTCGGTGGTGCCCACCCTCGTCGCCGGATTCGCGGAAGCCGGAATCGCCGAAGTGGGTGCGGAAGATCGCGTGTTGCCCGACACAGCTGCCCGTGCCTCCCCATAGGTGTGGAACGGCTCAGCGGAGCCGCGACCGCTCGCATAGTAAGGTAAGGATTACCTAACTCAACAGTGTCGATGCGGTTTCGGCGATCCACGTCACAGCAACTGAGGTTATGCTCACCTAACCTGCCCTCAGGAGCGTTCGGGGGCCCACCGGAAGACGGCATGGAGACCGGCAAGTGGCTTCAGACAGAAGGCTTCGCACGACGGTGCTGGTGTCACTGATCGTCGCCCTCCTGGTCCTTTTGTCCCTTCTCTCCGTGGCGCTGGGCGCGTTGAGCGTTCCGCTCGACCAAGTGGTGCGCTCGGTCCTCGGGCATCCGCCGAGCCGCCTCGTCGACAACGTGATCTGGTCGGTGCGCGTCCCGCGCACCCTGCTGGGCCTCGCGACCGGCGCGGCGCTCGGCATGTCCGGCGCCCTGATGCAGGCCCTGACCCGCAACCCCCTCGCCGATCCGGGCATCCTCGGGGTCAGCGCCGGCGCCTCCTTCGCGATCGTCGTCTCGGTCGCGGTGTTCGGCGTCGGATCGCTGTACGGCTACGTGTGGTTCGCGTTCGCCGGGGCGCTGGCCGCCAGCGTCCTGGTCTTCCTGCTCGGGCGGCTCGGCCGGTCCGGGGCGACCCCGGTCAAGCTGGCGCTCGCCGGAGTGGCCGTCACGTCGCTGCTGTCCTCGCTCACCAGCGCCCTGGTGCTGACCGACCAGGACGCGCTGGACCGGTACCGCTTCTGGTCCGCCGGCACCCTGGCCGACCAGGACGCCGGCGACCTGCTGCGCATCCTGCCGTTCCTCGCGGCCGGCGCCGTCCTCGCGCTGTCCTGCGCTCCCGCCCTCAACAGCATGGCCCTCGGCGACGACGTGGCCGCCTCGCTGGGGCGGCGGCTCGGTCCGGTACGGCTCCAGGGCGTGACCGCGGTGGTGCTGCTGACCGGCGCGTCGGTCTCCGTGATCGGCCCGGTGGTCTTCCTCGGCCTGGTCGTCCCGCACATCGCCCGGGTGCTCGCCCAGGCGGCCGGAATCGGCCCCGACCACCGCTGGCTGCTGCCGCTGTCGGCGGCGCTGGCCCCCGTGCTGCTGCTGACCGCCGACATCGTGGGCCGGGTGGTGGCCAGGCCCACCGAGATCCAGGCCGGTGTCCTGGTCGCGTTCCTCGGCGGACCGTTCTTCATCGCCCTGGTCCGCCGCCGCAAGCTCGCGGAGGTGTGACCGTGACCTCTCCCCCGGCCGCCCGGCCGCACACCCGGCCCGCACTGCGCGACCGGCCCTTCCGCCTGGCCGCGCCCCCTGTCTCGGGAACGTTCCGGCCGCGCCTGGTGCTGACCGGGGTGCTCGTCGCCCTCGGCGCGTTCGCGCTGCTCTGCTGGGGTCTCGCTCTCGGCGACTATCCGGTGGGCCTGCCCGGCGTCGTCAAGGCCCTGTTCGGCGTCGGCGATCCCGGCACGCTCACCGTCGTACGGGACCTGCGGCTGCCGCGCGCCCTCGCCGGGCTCCTCGTCGGCCTCGCCTTCGGTGTCTCCGGTGCCGTGTTCCAGACGATGACCCGCAACGCGCTGGCCAGCCCCGACATGATCGGGCTGACCGAGGGCGCCGGAACCGCGGTGGTGGCCGCGGTGGTCCTCGGCTGGACCGGCGGCCTCGGGCTGTCCACGCTGGGGCTGCTCGGCGCCCTCGCGACCGCGCTGCTCGTGTACGCGCTGGCCTGGAAGGGCGGGACCACCGGGTACCGCATCATCCTCGTCGGCATCGGCGTGTCCTGGATCTGCACCAGCGCCACCGACTTCCTGGTGGCCCGGGGGAACCGGTTCCAGGCACAGGAGGCGCTCGGCTGGCTGGTCGGCAACCTCAACGGCCGTACCTGGGACCAGGTGGACTCGCTGGCCGTCGCGCTGGCCGTACTGCTGCCGGTGACCCTGGGCATGGGGCGCTGGATGCGCACGCTCCAGCTCGGCGACGACGTGGCGGCCGGGCTCGGCACCCCCGTGCAGCCGGTCCGGCTGGCGCTGCTGTTCACCGGCGTCGGCCTGATCGCCTTCGGCACGGCCGCGGCAGGACCTGTGGCGTTCGTGGCCCTGGCCAGTCCGCAGATCGCCCTGCGGCTGGCGGGCACCTCGTCGCCGCCCCCGCTCGTCTCGGGTCTCACCGGCGCCTTCGTCGTCCTCGGGTCCGACCTCATCGCACGCGAGGCGATCCCCGGGACGGAACTGCCGGTCGGGATCGTCACCGGCGCCCTGGGCGCGCCGGTCCTGCTGTGGCTGCTCATCCGCGCCAACCGCGCGGGCTCTGGAGGCTGATCCCATGTCGACCACCGACTCGCGCACCCCGCACGCGACCACCCATCGCTCGCCCGAAACGCTCCCGCCCGGGCCCGAGTTGCGTGCCGCGGGCCTTCATCTGGCCTACGACGGAAGGCCGGTGGTGGCGGACCTGGACCTCACCGTGCCCACCGGCCGGATCACGGCCATCGTCGGCGCCAACGCCTGCGGCAAGTCGACCCTGTTGCGTGCCCTCGCCCGGCTGCTCGCCCCGCGCCAGGGAGTGGTGGAACTGGACGGGGCCGCGCTGCGCTCGATACCGACCCGCGAACTCGCCCGCAAACTGGGCATTCTGCCGCAGACGCCGGTGGCGCCGGAGGGGCTGACCGTCGTCGACCTGGTGGGGCGCGGCCGCTCCCCGCACCAGACCTGGTGGCGGCAGTGGTCGGCGGCGGACGAGGAGGCCGTGCGGGCCGCGCTGGCCGCCACCGAGCTCACCGACCTCGCCGACCGGCCGGTGGACGAGCTGTCCGGGGGCCAGCGGCAGCGCGCCTGGATCGCCATGGCGGTCGCCCAGGGCACCCCCGTGCTCCTGCTGGACGAACCGACGACCTATCTCGACCTCGCGCACCAGATCGACGTGCTCGACCTGATCACGGACCTCAACCGGCGCGAGGGCCGCACGGTGGTGATGGTGCTGCACGACCTCAACCAGGCCTGCCGGTACGCCGATCACGTCATCGCCATGAAGGCGGGCCGGATCGTCGCCGAGGGCCCGCCCGCCGAGGTGGTCACCGAGGCCACCGTCGAGGACGTCTTCGCCCTGCGCTGCCGGATCACCCCCGACCCGGTCAGCGGCACCCCGATGGTCATCCCGCTGGGCCGGCACCACCACGACGACGCCACCGACGCCCCCGGGAAGACGGTGCCGGCCACCGCCGACTGAACCGCCCTGCACCGGCACCGCGCTCTGCCGACCGGTGGGGGCGGGGTGCGACGCCCACTCCCCGGGCCGCTCGCCCCGCCGCCCGCCGTGAATGCCGGGCCCTCGGAGGCCCGCAGCGCCCCCCGGGGGGCCGTCACCCGCACACGGCCCGCCACCGCCCCGAAACCAGGTCCCCGGACGGCACCGCCACCCCCACAGGACTTCGGTGAGCCGCCCGCGGCTTGTGCCGCCGGACGGCTGCCGGAGTGTCCAGCAGCAGCTGAATGCCCGTCAGTTCTCAGGGGTGCCGTCCCCGGAGGGCGGCCCGGCGCGGCCGGGGGCGGGGTCTGCCGTCAGGGGCGGGACGTCAGGTAGCCGCCCATGGTGCGGAAGTAGTCCGCCGCCGCGTACTCCGTTCCGTCGTCGGTGCGTACCCGGCGGATCAGCAGGCCCCGGTCACGGCCCGTGTGAGCGGCGGGGCCCGCCACGACGACCACGCCGTCGCCCTCGCGGATGAAGATCCGGCCCGGGGTGCCGCCGTAACACCGCTCGGAGAGGGCCGCGGAGACGATCCTCAGCCGTTCGCCGCGGTGGAAGGCGTACGCGTTGGGGTACGGGTCCGACTGCGCCCGCACGAGGCGCTCCAGGCGTTCCGCGGGCCATGTCCAGTCGATGCGGCTGTCCTCCAGGGACCGCTTGTGGAAGAAGCTGGCACGGCTGCGGTCCTGGGGTGCCCACCGGCCGGTGTCCCGGCCGGAGGCGATCAGGTCGAGCGACTCGCGCACGATGGGCGCGATGAGGTCGACGGTCCGGTGGAACAGGTCGGTGGCCGTGTCGGCGGGCCCGACCGGTACCGAGCGCTGCACCAGGACGTCCCCGGCGTCGAGTTCGGCGTTCATGCGGTGTGCGGTGACGCCGACCCGCTCCTCGCCGTTGAGCAGCGCCCAGATGATCGGCGAGAACCCGGCGTAGGCGGGCAGCAGGGAGTCGTGGACGTTGAGCGTGCCGTGCGGGGGCAGGTCGAACAGCTCCGGCGGCAGCCAGGTCCGCCAGTTGTTGGCGACGATGATGTCCGGACGGGACTCCCGCACAGCGGCGAGGAGTCCGGCGTCGTCGGGGCGGTCGCGCAGCAGCACCGGCACGTCGTGCTTCTCGGCCAGCTCGGCGACGTTGTCGTCCCAGATCTTCTCGTAGGCGTGCTCGCTCCTCGGGTGGGTGAGGACGAGGACGACCTCGTGTTCGGAGTCCAGCAGCGCCTGCAGCGTCCGGTGACCCCACGTCTGGTAGCCGAGCATGACGACCCGCATGACGGTCCTTCCCTTCTCAGACTCCATTGCTAGGTAAGCCTTACCTTATCTAGCATGGGCGGGGCCTGAGGGAGGCGATGCCAAGGTGAAATCACCGGTCAATGGTTCCGACGTCGTCCACGACATCGTCGGGATCGGTTTCGGCCCGTCAAATCTGGCTCTGTCCATAGCCGTTGAAGAACACAACGCGCATCTCGCGGCGGACCGTCGGATCGACGCCCTGTTCCTGGAACGCCAGCCGCGGTTCGGCTGGCACCGGGGCATGCTGATCGACGACGCCACGATGCAGGTCTCCTTCCTCAAGGACCTCGTCACGCTGCGCAACCCGACCAGCGACTACAGCTTCCTCTGCTTCCTGCGCGAACGCGGCAGACTGATCGACTTCCTGAACCAGAAGACCCTCTTCCCGCTGCGGATGGAGTTCCACGAGTACTTCGAATGGGCGGCGGCGCGGGTCGCCCACCGGGTGTCGTACGACAGCGAGGTGATCGCGGTGGACCCGGTGCGCGAGGAGGACGGCCGGGTGCCCTTCTTCGACGTCGTCCACCGCGACCCGGCGCGCCGCGGGGCGACCGTGACCCACCGGGCCCGCAACATCAGCGTGGCGACGGGGCTCGAACCGCACGTGCCGCCCGGCCTCGAACTGGCCGAACGTGTCTGGCACAACAGCGAGTTGATCCCGCGCGCCGAGCAACTGGCCACAACCGGCGCGGCGGTGCGGCGGTCGATCGTGCTCGGTGCCGGACAGAGTGCCGCCGAGACGGTGGACTACCTCCACCGCACCTTCCCGGACGCCGAGGTGTGCTCGGTCTTCGCCAAGTACGGCTACACCCCGGCGGACGACAGCCCGTTCGCCAACCGGATCTTCGATCCGGAGGCGGTCGACGTCTACTTCTCCTCGCCGTCCGAGGTCAAGCAGTCCCTGATGGACTACCACCGCTCCACGAACTACTCGGTGGTCGACATGGATCTGATCGAGTCGCTGTACGCCACCACGTACCGGGAGAAGGTCGCCGGCCGGCAACGGCTGCGCTTCCTCAACGTCTCCCGCGTGCGCGGCGTCACCCCCGCGGACGGCGGCGGTCTCCACGTCGCCGTGGAGTTCCTGCCCACCGGCGAGCGGCAGGTGCTGCCCGCCGACATCCTGGTGCTCGCCACCGGCTACCGGCCCCGGGACCTGACGGCGCTCCTCGGCGACGCGGCCAAGCTGTGCCTCAAGGACGACGGGGACGCGATCCGGGTGGGCCGGGACCACCGCGTCGAGACGGCCGCGGAGGTCACGGCGGGCATCTACCTCCAGGGCGGCACCGAGCACACCCACGGGCTCACCAGCACGCTGCTGTCGACCGTGGCGGTCCGGGCCGAGGAGATCCACCGGTCCGTGCTGTCCGGCCGGCTGACGGCGGTCTGACCTCGCCCCCGCACTCCCGTGGCCCGGACGGTACGGTCCCGTTCGGGTCACGGGCCGCTCCGTGACCCGTGCCGCGCAGGGAGGGCGTGCGGCACGGCGGCGGGCCACGGGTCAGGACCGCCGCCCCCGCTCCGCCCCGCTGCCGTCCCCGCCGAGCGCGGCCACCATGCCGCGCACCGCGCGCACGGCCCCGCAGGTGGCCGCGATCCACTCCGGCGCCGCCCGGTGATCGGTGTCCGTCCGGTCGGCCACCGCGTCCGCGACGGCGAACGGCTCCATGCCTGCATCCGGGCACCGGCCTCGGTCAGCATCACCCGGGGCCGCGCGAACAGCCCCACGGCCACCGGCTGGTCGCGGTCCGGCTCCGTGAGCGGCTGCCGCAGCCGGGTGCCGGCCAAGGCGCTGAACCGCTTCGCCACCAGCACCGTGTCCCCGGCCGGGGCCGCCCCGCGGTCACCACGTCACCCGAGCCGTCCTCCCGGGCCAGGTGCGGGTGTCCGAAGGCGGCGCCGCGGCCGTCGTGGCCGCGCTCGGCGGTGCGGACGGAGTACGCCACCGCGGCTCCCGCCGCCCGCGCCGTCGCCGCCGGCCGGCCGCCCCCCAGTCACGAGCCCGTCGGCCGGCATCGAACTCCCCCCCGGCACGTGCACGAGGTGGTTCTGCACGTTCAGGACCACCAGGGCGGCGCGCAGGGGGTCTGCCGCCCGGCCGGAGCGGCCGGGGGCAGCGCGGCGGGTGGGGGCCGTCGCGGCGCGGGCTCAGTACGGCCCGTGGGTCCAGCGGCCGTCGGTCATCGTGGCGTGCACGGGCATCGCCCGCAGGGTGTCCGCATCCGCCGTCAGCGGATCCGCGTCCACGACGACCAGGTCGGCGGGGTCCTGGACCCTGATGAGACGGCGTCCGCGGGCGGCGGCGGCCAGTGCGTCCGGCACCGGCAGCCGCTGTTCGGGATGCCAGGCGGGGCGGCCGTCGTCGGTACGGCTGACGGACGACGCGACGGCGAGCCAGGGGTCGAGCGGTGAGACGGGGGCGTCCGAGCCGAACTCCAGCCGCGCGCCGGCGGCCAGCAGGCCGGCGTAGGCGAAGGCCCGTTCGGTGCGGCCGGCCCAGTACCGGTCCGCCACGTCCCGGTCGTCCGTGGCGTGCCGGGGCTGCACCCCCGCGACGACGTCCAACTCCGCGAACCGCGGAAGGTCTTCAGGGCTCAGCAGCTGGGCGTGTTCGATCCGGCCACGGCACCGGACGGCCTCGAAGGCGTCCAGGGCCACGGTGTTGGCACGGTCGCCGATGGCGTGCACCGCGGGTTCGATGCCGTGGGCGGCGGCCCGGCGCATCAGCCGTACCAGTTCGTCCGGTGACGTCTGCTCGATGCCGTGCGCGCCCTCCGTGCCCTCCAGGCCGGGGTAGGGGTCGCGGCACAGCGCGGTGCGGGTGTTGAGCGAGCCGTCCGTGAAGAGCTTGAGGGGGCCGACCCGCACCAGGTCCCCGTGCGGGCCGACCCGGGACCCGGTGCGCAGTCCGCGCGCCAGCGCCGAGTCCAGGTGATCCGGGTAGACGGCCGCGGCCACCCGCACGGCCGGCGGGAGGTCCGCCGAGCGCCGCTCCCAGGCACCCACGGTGTCGCCGAACTGGAAGTCGATGACGCCGGTGACCCCGCGGGCGGCGGCGGCCCGGCAGGCGTCGGCCACCCAGCCGTCCACGGTCTCGGCCGGCGCCTCGGGAAGAACGGAGAGGACCACATGTCCCTCGTGCTCCCGGACCAGCCCGGTCGGGTGGTCGCCCCGGCCGGCCAGGGCCAGGCAGGCGGAGTTCAGCCAGACGGCGTGCAGATCGGCGCTGACCAGGGCGACCGGGCGGTCCGGCAGGACCGCGTCGAGCAGTTCCTTGTGCGGGGTGTCGCTCCAGAGGCCGTCCCGGAAGCCGTATCCGAACAGCACCGGACCGGCGGGGGCCGCACGGCCGTGCTCGCGCACCCGGTCGGCCACCTCCCGTGCGGAGGCGGTGCCGGACAGGTCGAGCCGGCGGCGGGCGGCAGCCCACTCGGCGAGATGGACGTGGGCGTCCCACAGCCCGGGCAGGAGGATCCGTCCGTCCAGGCCGAGGACCCGGTCCCCCGGGACGAGTCCCGCGGGCGCCGGGGCCTCCCGCTCCGGGACCACATGGGTGACACTGCCGTCCGCCACCCGCACGCTGACGAGCGGTCCGCCGGCCCCGAGCCGCACCCGTGCCAGCGTCAACGGCGTGGCCCGGGGCGGCGATTGCGCCACCGCACCGCGCGATGTGCCTGCGAACTCCGTCATCGAGCCTCCCCTGCGGGACCACCGGTGCACCCCGACACTGACTTAGGCTCACCTTACCCACCTGATCGTGTGCGGTCTGCGTCCCGCGCCCCCGCGCATCCGGCCCGGCCTCGGATGCCGACAGGCAACCGACAGCACTCCTTCACCAGGGGCTCATGTCCGGGTGGTCACTATCGGGATGCCGTCTGAACAGGTGCGGCCCCACGACCGTACCCCTGGACGGATCAACGAGAAGCTCCGCGGAAGGGAACCCCTCACATGACCAGCGCATCGTTCAACCCCTCGGCCAAACCGGCTCGCCGTACGATCGTGGCGGCGGCCGGCGCGGCGGGGCTCGCGGCCGCGCTGACCGCCTGCGGGTCGTCCGACGACGACTCGTCGACCTCGACGACCACGAACAACGGCGGCGGTGGCTCCACCACCCAGGACAGCAACGGCTCCGGTGGCTCGAGCGACACCTCCACGGCGGCGGCCGGCGGCACCGCGCTCGCCAAGACCACGGACATACCCGAGGGCGGCGGCACGATCTACAAGGACCAGTCCGTGGTCGTCACCCAGCCGACGTCGGGCACCTACAAGGCGTTCTCGACGAAGTGCCCGCACGCGGGCTGCGCGGTGTCGAGCATCGCCAACGGCGCGATCGTCTGCCCCTGCCACGGCAGTGAGTTCGCCATCGCCGACGGCAGCGTGAAGAAGGGCCCGGCGACGACGGGTCTGACGGCCGCGAACATCACCGTCTCCGGTGACCGGATCACGCTGGCCTGACCTTGTCTCAGGGCCGCCGGCGCGGGTTCTTGAGGCAGCCGAGCACCTCGTCGGTGGTCGCGACCGTAGCGACCAGCGCGAGGGTGTTGCGGACCATCGCGGGGGTGTACTCGGAGGGCACTCCCGCGATGGCGTCGGCCGGGACGACGGCCGTGTAGCCCCGGTTCACCGCGTCGAACACGGCATTGGGGACGGCCACGTTGGCCGAGACGCCGGTGACGATCAGCGTGCGGCAGCCGAGGTTGCGCAGCAGCGGGTCGACGTCGGTCCCCTGGATCGGCGACAGGCCGTGCAGCCGCCGTACGACCAGGTCCTCCTCCGCGACCTCGATGGGGGGCGCGACGCGGACCGCCGCGGTGCCGGAGAGCTGCTGGACGGGCAGCCGCTCGGCGGCTCGGAACAGGCGGGCGTTGCGGTTCGCGCCCCGGCCGTCGGGACGGCGTTCGGCGAGCGCGTGGACGACCTGGACGCCGGTGTCGTGCGCGGCGGCGACCAGCCGGGCGATGTTGGCGAGCGCGCCCGACGCCCGGGCCTCGTGGGCGAGTTCGGGCAGCGCGCTGTGCGGGCCGACCACGCCCTGCTGGCACTCCACGGTCAGCAGGACGGTGCTCACGGGGTCGATGAGCTCCGCGAGTCTCTCGTACGACGGCATGTGACGCCCCCTTCCGCCTTGGTGCGGGGCGGGCGAGACTAACCAGCATTGCGCGGGAACGGAAGAAGAGGGGGCCGCATGACGGTGACTCAGCGCCGGGGCCGGAAGATCATGATGACGCCCGTCGAGATGGACGAGTTCCTCACCGCACAGCGCACCTGCCGGGTGGCGACCGTGTCGGCGTCCGGCGCCCCGCACGTGAGCGCCCTGTGGTTCGCCTGGGACGGCAGATCGCTGTGGCTGTACTCGGTGGTGCGCAGCCAGCGCTGGAAGGACCTGAGCCGTGATCCGCGGGTGGCGGTCGTGGTCGACTCGGGTGAGGAGTACGACCAGTTGCGCGGCGTGGAGCTGAGAGGGACCGTCGAGTTCGTGGGCGAGGTGCCGCGCACCGGTGAGCTGGTCGCCGAACTCGACTACGTGGAGACGCTGTTCGCCCGCAAGAACTTCGGTCTGGACGAGATGCCGCACGACGGCCGGCACGCCTGGGCCCGACTGACCCCGGCGAAGATCGCCTCCTGGGACTTCCGCAAACTGGGCGGCTGAGGAGCGTCGCGCCTACTCGGTGTCGACGGCCCCGGCGGACAGCAGCGTGGCCGCGGCCAGGGTGCCCCGGAGGGCGGCCGGGCCGCGCGCCGCGAGCACGGTGATGCCCGCCGGGGAGACCGCGAACCCCGTGGAGAGCTGGAGACGGGCCAGGGTCCGGCCCATCAGGTGGGCCGGGGCGAGATGGGCCACGAGGGCGGTGGCACTGCCCGCGTAGCCGATCTCGCCGAGGGTGCAGACCACGGACACCGCGGCGAGGGCCGGGGCGCCCCACCCGGCTCCCGCCCCGGCGACCGCGAGGAGGCCGAGGCAGGACGCGGTGTGCACCAGACCGGCCAGGGCCAGCGCGGTCCGCCGGGAGAACCGGGACATCAGGAGGGTGACCGGTACCCGGCGGGCGACCACCGGCACCGTGTTGGCCGTGAAGACGACGGCCGACAGTCCAGGACAAGCCGGCCACCGCCCACGGCACCCGGGTCACCTTCATCCCGGCCGTCTTCGGCCGCGCGCACCTGGTCGCGTTCCCCACGCCCGGGTGGCAGCCGGTCGTGCAGTACCCCGTCGCGGAGCCGGTGCCGCTGGAGACGGTCACGCTGCGGCTGGAGGCCCTCGCGCATCCGGTACGGCCGCGGCCGCTGCGGACGCCGGCCGGGGCCCGCACACCAATCGGGAACTGGCCCACGCCGGGAAGCTCTCGCCCCCGGAGGTCTCCCGCCACCTCGCCGTCCAGCGCCGCGCCGCTCTGCTCAACCCGCCGCCACGGCCGTTACGTCCGCTACACGCTCGGCCTGCCCGACCTGACGGCGCTGGGCACCGGCCTGCCGGCGGCCGTACTGCGCTGAGCGGGGCGGGCTCCGGCGCGGGGCGGTTCAGGAGATGGCCTCGGCGGCACTCCGCAGGGCCTGCACCGCCGCCCGGATCGAGGGCCGGCGGTCGGCGTCGGCGCGCCAGACGACGTACACGTGGCGGCGCACCCGCTGCTTCAGCGGCACCGTCACGATGCCCTCCGGCACCGGGTTGCGGCCCAGCAGCGGGGCGATGCACACCCCCAGCCCGGACGCCACCAGGTTGAGTTGGGTGTGGGTCTCGGCGGCACGGTGGCCGATGATCGGTTCGACGCCGCGGGAGCGCAGCGTGAACATCAGCCACTCGTGGCAGAACTCGCCCTCGCCCCAGGTGATCCACTCGTCCTCGGCGAACTCCCCCAGGTCCACCTCGTCCCGTCCGGCCAGCCGGTGCCCGGCCGGCAGGGCCACCTCGGCGGGGTCGTCCAGCAGCGGCGCCTTGACCAGCCCGTCGGGCAGCGGCATCGGCTTGTTGTACCAGTCGAGGACCACGGCGAGATCGAGGTCGCCGCGGACCACACCGGCGACGCCGTTCTCCGGTTCGAGTTCACCGGAGCGCACCCGCAGCGCCGGATGCCGGGCGCGCAGGGCGGCCAGCGCGGTCGGGAACAGGCCGCGGGCCGCCGTCGGGAACGCCGCCACCGTGAGCTCGCCGACGACCTGGCCCCGGTGCGCCTCCAGGTCGGACTGGGCCAGCTCCACCTGGGAGAGGATCCGGCTCGCGTGCTCGGCGAGCAGCCGGCCCGCGTCGGTGAGCCGCACCCCTCGGCCGTTCTTGGCCAGGAGCCGCTGGTTAACCTCCCGCTCCAGCTTGCCCATCTGCTGCGACACCGCGGACGTGGTGACGTGCAGGGCCTCGGCGGCCCCGCTCACCGAGCCGTGCCGGGCGAGGGCGTCGAGGGTACGCAGGCGCTCCAGGTTCAACATGTAAGCGATCCTAAGAGGTACCGCTCGAAAAATCTCGATTGTGCTACGACATCGGCTCCCGCATGGTGGTCCGCATGAGCACCGTCACCACCGCGACCGGCGAGCCGACGCTGGACGCCGGCCACCCCCGCCCCCGCCTCGACTGGCGCCTCCGGTTCGGCGCCCTGTCACTCATCTGGGGCTTCAGCTTCCTGTTGATCAAGGTGGGGACGGACGGCTACGCACCGTTCCAGGTCACCCTGGGGAGGCTGGTCTTCGGTACGGCGGTCCTGGCGGCGGCGCTGGTGGTGAAGCGGGAGCGGCTGCCGCGCGGGGCTCGCACGTGGGGGCGGCTGACGGTCGCCGCCTTTCTCCTCAACGCGCTGCCGTTCTCGCTCTTCGCCTACGCGGAGCTGACGATTCCGTCCACGCTGGCCGGCATCTGCAACGCGACCTCGCCGCTGTGGGGGATGGCCCTGTCACTGGTGGCCCTCTCGGAGGACCGGCCGACCCGGGTCCGGGTGGCCGGGCTCGGACTCGGGTTCCTGGGGGTACTGACCGTACTGGGGGCCTGGGAGGGGTTCCACGGGCTGGACGTCAAGGGGACGCTGCCGGCGCTGCTGGCCTCGCTGAGCTACCCGGTCGGGTGGATCTATGTCCGGCGGACGCTGGCGGGCACGGGCCATTCGCATCTGTCCATGACGGGAGCGCAGTTGCTTATCGCGACACTTCAACTGGCCGTCGTGACGCCGTTGTTCACTTCGGTTCCGGAGCACTTCGCCCTGCTGCCGCTGCTGGCGGTCGCGGCGCTGGGCGCGCTGGGGACCGGGCTGGCGGTGCTGGTCCAGTACGGGCTGGTGGCGGAGGTGGGGCCGACCACCGCCCAGATGGTCACCTACTTCATCCCGGTCATCGCCACCGCGGCAGGGGTCGCGGTGCTGGGCGAGTCGCTCCGGTGGAGCACTCCGGCCGGGGCGGTCGTCGTACTGGCCGGCGCGGCGTTGACCCAGGTGCGGCCCAGGGGGCGCGCGGCCTGAGCCACCCGTGGCCGCGCCGTTCGGCACACCCCCGGGAGGCCGGTCGCCGGTCGGGGCCCGTCCGGCGGATCAGGTCACGGGAAGCCGGCGGCGCCTCGTCGGCGCCGGTGACCGGGGTCCGGTGCGTCCCACCGCGAGGCGGAGGAGGGCGGCAACGCGGCGAGGCACCTCCCGTCCGAAGGCCGGCGGGCGTGGACCACCGCCGACAGCGCCGCCTGGGGACGGCGTGGCGGACCCCGCGCCCGCGGCATGACCCGCCGGACAGGCCCTACTAGGCCTGGATGCGGCCCCGGGCCGGTGTGACCGTCGATGCCACCGCCGCCGCCAGTGCGGCGGTCTCCTCGGGGGTCAGTGTCGAGACCGTGACCCGGATGCCGGGCGGGGACGCGAGGCGGTACCTCGCCCCCGGGGACACCGCCCATCCCTGGTGCAGCAGCGCGGACACCGCGCCCGTCTCGTCCGGGACCGGGATCCAGACATTCATGCCGCTGCGGCCGTGGGCCTCGATGCCGTGGTCCGCGAGTGCGTCGATGAGCAGCTCACGACGGGCCCGGTAGGCCGCCGCCACCTCCGGGCCGCGCACCGCGCCGTCCGTCCACAGCCGGACCACCGTGCGCTGGAGGAGGCGGCTCACCCAGCCCGGTCCCAGCCGCTGCCGGCCCCGCACCCGGTCGACGGTGACGTCGTCGCCGGTCATGGCGGCCAGCCGCAGGTCCGGGCCGCAGGCCTTGGCGACCGAGCGGACGAAGGCCCAGTGCCGGGTGGTGCCCACCAGCGGGTGCAGGGGGAGGTCGACGATGCCGTGACCGTGGTCGTCCTCGATCAGCAGGGTGTGCGGGTGGTCGCGCAGGACGGCGCGCAGCGCCCGCGCGCGTGCCGCGCTCACCGCGGCGCCGGTGGGGTTGTGCGCCCGCGCGGTGACGATCAGGGCGCGCGCCCCGGACTCCAGCGCCCGGCGCAGGCTGTCGGCACGCGGTCCGTCGTCGTCCACGGCCACCGGGACGGTGCGCAGCCCCAGCGCGGGGACCAGGTCGAGGGTGCGGCCCCACCCGGGGTCCTCGACGGCGACCGGGTCGCCCGGCTTGAGATGTGCCAGCAGGACCCGCTCGACGGCGTCGAGGGAGCCGGAGGTGACGGTGAACGGCCCGTCCGGCACGCCGTCGGCGGTGAGTTCGGCGCGCGAGATGCGCTCCAGCTCCGGCTCGACGGGGTCGGCGCCGTACAGAACCGGAGCGCGGTCGCCCTCGTCGGCCGCCAGCGCCGCCAGGGCCGGACCGAGGGCGGGGAGCAGGTCGGGGTCGGGGTTGCCGGCGGCCAGGTCGCGCACGCCGGCCGGGACGTCGGCCCCGATCCGGTCCCGCCCGGTGGTGGCCGGCACGGACCGGACGCGGCTGCCCCGCCGGCCGGCGGTCTCGATGACCCCGCGCTCCCGCAGCGTGCGGTACGCGGCCGCGACCGTATTGGGATTCACCCCGAGCCGGGTCGCCAACTCCCGCATCGGCGGCAGCAGTTGCCCCGGTTCCAGTCCGCCGCCGCCCACCGCGCGTTCGACACTGGCGGCAATCTCCGCTGCGCCCCGGCCTTCGATCGGATATTCTCCTAGCACAAAGCAGATTATGCACTAGTGCAATGGAGGTCCGCAATGGAGACCGCCGAGCCCGCCGTGCGGGGGACCGTACCGGCGCAGCCCGCCGCCTACACCCCGACCGACCGCACCGTTCCGACGCGCTCCGCGGAGCGGGCGTCGTACGACAGCCAGGAGGTGCACTCGATCCTCGACGAGGGGTACGTCTGCCACCTCGGCTTCGTGCGCGACGGTGCCCCGGTGGTGCTGCCGACGCTGTTCGCCCGGGTCGGCGAGGTGCTGTACCTGCACGGCTCGACGGGCTCGCGCCCGCTGCGGATGGCGGGCCAGGCCGACCCCGGCCTCCCGGTGTGCGTGACGGTCACCCACGTCGACGGCCTGGTGCTGGCCCGCTCCGCCTTCCACCACTCGATCAACTACCGCTCGGTCGTGGTGCACGGCGTCGCCCACCAGGTCACCGACCCCGAGGAGAAGCGTCTCGCGCTGGACGCCCTGGTGGACCAGGTGGTGGCGGGCCGCTCCGCCGACTCCCGCCCGGCCAACCGGAAGGAACTGGCCGCGACGGCGGTGATCCGGCTGGACCTGACCGAGGTCTCGGCCAAGACCCGCACGGGCGGCGCCCACGACGAGCCCGAGGACCTGGACCTGCCGTACTGGGCCGGCGTGGTGCCGCTGCGGAAGGGCCACGACACGGTGATCGCCAACGACGACCTGGCGGCGGACGTCCCGATCCCATCGTACCTGAAGGGCGTCTGATCCCGGTTCCGGATCGGCTCCCGCACGGTTCCGGCAGGGGGAGCGCGCACCGTCCAGGGGCGCGACCGGCCACCGACGGCCCGCGCCGGCCGCCGCACCGGTCATCCCGCGGTCGTCGGAGCGGCCCTCTCCCCCAGCGCGCTCCGCTCCGGCACCGGCTCCTTGGCCGGGGCGGACGACTGCGCGATGAACGCGCCGACCAGCACCAGCACCCCGCCCGCCACCTGCGGCACCGACAGGTGCTCCCCCAGCAGCACCCACGCGAGCAGCGTCGCCACCACCGCCTCCAGACAGGCCACCACCCCCGCGACCTGCGGAGACAGCCGCCGCACCGACACCACCCCCGTGACGTAGGCGAGCACGGTCGCCACCAGCACGATCCACGCGAGCAGCACGGCGGCCGGCACCTGCGTACCGTTCATCCGCGCGGAGCCGGCCAGTACCGACCAGTCCAGCTCCCACGGCCGGGCCACCACGGTCAGCAGACCCGCACCGACCAGCAGCCCGTACGCGATGACACCGAGCGGATCCACCCCTTCGCCTCCGCCGTGATCGGCGAGCACGAAGTACCCCACCTGGCAGCACGCCGCCGCCAGGGCCAGCGCCAGGCCCAGCGCGTCGAAGCTCAGCCCCGCCCACACCTCCACGACACACGCGAGGCCGCCGGCCGCGAGGACGACGCCGAACGCGGCGGCGCGGGTGACCGTCCGGCGCTGGACGAAGCGCACCCAGCCGAGCACCAGCGCGGGGGCGAGGTACTCCACGAGCAGCGCCACCCCCACGGGTATGCGGGAGATCGCGGCGAAGTAGCAGGCCTGGACGCCCGCGACGGCGAGCAGGCCGAACCCGGCGAGCAGCGCGGGCCGGCGGCGCGGCAGGTCACGGTGGCGGACGGCGAGCGGCAGCATCACCAGGGCGGCACCCGCCACCCGCAGCCACACCACGTGCAGCGGGTCGAGTCCGGCCTCGATCAGCGGCTTGGCCGCGACGCCGGAACCGCCGAAGGCGAGCGCCGACCCGAGGGCGAGGGAGAGCCCGAGGCCCCTGCCATGGCTGCTGTCAGTGATAGGCACCGGCACATGATGCCAGCGGACGACATGAGCGTCACACCCCTTGACCCCTGTCTCAGCGGCTGGACGTGCGGCTTTCCGTCTCGGCGTCCCGCACTCCGCCGCTCCCGTCGATCCGCAGGGCCAGGTCACCGGCGGCCACTCCGGCCCGCTCCAGGACCTCCACGGCCCGGGACCCCGGATCCAGGACGAGGCCTGCGAGCAGATCGGTGCCTTCGGCCCGGCCGGAAGTGCGGCGCCGGGCACGGCCGCGGGCGTGCTCCAGGGCGACCGCGGCCACCGGCGACCAGGTTCCGTCGCCCTTCGCCCCGGTCTGCGGGACGGCCGGCGGGGCGCCGGAGTCCTCGACCCCGCCCTGCCAGCGCAGGCCGTAGCCGATGCTGCGCTGCACGAGGTAGCCGAGCAGCCGGGCGAGTTGCGGAGCGTCGCCGATGGCGGCGCGGACCTCGGGGTCGTACTCGATCAGCGAGTGCAGCAGATGGGCGGTGTCGACCTGGCGGTCCCCGTCCCGCACCGCCCTCCGGCGGGCACCGGCGACCACCGCTGCCAGCTCGGCGCCGAGCCCGGCATCGTCGTCCGCGTGGATGCCGCCCTGGTCCTGGACGGGCTGGCGGGGAATACGGGGTTGCACACCCCCTACCTCATCAACCGCAAGCGCTTGAGTCATCACCAGGGGGAAGCATCTTCGCGTCCCACGCAGAGTGGACGGCGACGGCCGAAATCTCCTCCTTACGGAGGAGATCAGGCCGATCCGCTCGCAGGGGCGCGCGCCGCCTCGCAGTGCGCCCCGCGCGCAACCGCCGCGCACCGGTGGTACGTCTGTCGCCCTCGTGGAGAGCGGGTGCGGTCACTGGCCGGTCGCGCCGCCTGCGGTCGACGGCAGGCAGTACGTGTACCGGGTTGTACGCGCCCGAGAACGCGCTGCCCGCCGACCTGTTCTGGGACGCGTGGCACTGCCGCGACGAGAGCGCGTTGCCGCGGGCCTGGGACCAGTTCGACGCGGCGGAGATACGGCGGGTGGACCGCGCCGCCGGGCCGTCCGGGGATCCGCACACTTCCTGACGGTTCATCAGTATTGAATGTTCGCGGCCCTGCGGCTACGTTCCGCGACACCGTAGCCCGATACGAAGGGGTGGTCGCATGGCCGAAGTCAGCGCGGAGGCACGCATCCAGGCACCGGCCGAGAAGGTGTGGGCGCAGCTCACCGACTGGCCGGCGTACGGGGAGTGGAACGCGACCCACACCAGCTTCCCCAAGGGCGGTCCGGAGAACCTGGCGGTGGGCGGCACCTTCCAGGAGAACATGAAGCTGATGGGCTTCCCGGCCGAGGTCGAGTGGACCATCGAGGAGCTGGAGCCGGCGCGGGTGCTGGCGATCCGCGGCAAGGGCCCGATGGCGGTGACCGTCGCGACCCGCTACACGCTGACCCCGGACGGGGACGCGACCGCGGTGCGGATCGACGGCGAGTTCACGGGCGCGGCCGTGTCACTGATGGCGGGAAAGCTCAAGGACTCGGCGACGGCGGCCCTGAACGAGTCGCTGCGCAAGCTGGGCGGACTGGTGGCCTGAGCACAGACCCGGGCGGACGGGGCGCCCCGCGGATCGCTCCGCGGGGC